>NZ_JAOCBT010000017.1:0-141832 GCF_029840045.1 Pseudomonas sp. GD03903
CAGGCGAGGTTCGAGGGCAAACACCGCACCGAGGCCGGCGCCGGTGATCCCGAGCTGCACCATCACGCCCGCGGGGATGCCCAGCAGGTGCGGCCAGGTTCGGCCCAGGCCGAAGAGCAGGCCCGAGGACATCAGCATCACGTTGTTGGGACCGGGCGTGATCGACATGACGAAGGCGTAGACGATCAGCGCCACGAGGGCGGTATGTTCCATGGGAGTTCGCTGGGACGGGGAGTACCGGGGCGTTGAGGGAAAGACGAGGCCCGTCCGCGAATTGATTCTGGGCCGGGCATGGCGTCGGCTCCAGCGAGAAATTTTCAGTCCCACCTGAGATATTCGCGCTTGGCCGCAAGCGTCATCGCGCAGCAGACTTCGCAGGTACTGCCCGGCGCTGCCGAATCGATGACGGCCCGGCACTTCGGGCGGTTCCTCGCAGGAGAACCCATGTCTTCCGATTTCATTCGATGCGCGTCGCACCCAGACGGCTATGCCGAGTTGGTCATCGACCGGCCGGCAGCCCGCAACGCCCTGTGCCGCTCACTGACCGATGCGATGGCCGCGCACCTCGACAGGCTGGCGGCCGACGCCGCCGTGCGGGTGGTCCTGCTGCGCGCCGAAGGCGAACACTTCGCGGCCGGTGCCGATCTCAAGGAAATGCTGGGCATCAGCGCGGAGCAGGCGCGGGCCACTGACTTCGCCGGTTGCTGCGCGCCGCTGGGCACGTTCCCCAAGCCCGTGGTGGCGCTGGTGCAGGGCTTCGCGCTCGGCGGCGGCTGCGAACTGGTCGAGATGTGCGACATCGTGCTGGCGGCCGAGAACGCCGTGTTCGGCCACCCGGAGGTTCGCGTCGGCACCATGCCCGGCGCGGGCGGCACCCAGCGCCTGCCGCGCCTGCTCGGCATGGCCAAGGCGCTGGACCTGCTGCTGACCGGGCGCCGCATGGACGCCCGCGAGGCCGAACGCAGCGGGCTGGTCTCGCGCATCGTGCCCCCCGATCACCTGCTCGAAGAGGGCCGCCGGCTCGCCGCCGACATGGCGTCGCTGTCGGGCGAGGTGCTGGTCCTGATCAAGCAGGCCGCGCGTGCCAGCGCCAGCCTGCCCATGGACGAAGGACTGCGCCGCGAGCGGGCCGCCTTCCACCACACCCTTTCGCTGCCCGACCACGAGGAAGGCATGCGTGCATTCCTGGAGAAGCGGCCACCTCGATTCAACCCCCTCTCCACTGCAAAGGAACCTTAGAACGATGACCCAAGCCGCCCCATCCTTGCCGCTCGATCCCCAGGTCGAGCGAATCGTCCGCGACAGCTTCGCCCGCCAGGGCCTGATGCACCACCTGGGCGCCGAACTGCACGAGGTTGCGCGCGGGCGGGTCAGCATCCGGTTGCCGTTCCGCGAAACCCTCACCCAGCAGCATGGCTACTTCCATGCCGGCGGCACCAGCGCCATCGCCGACTCGGCCGGTGGCTACGCGGGCTTCACGCTGTTTCCACCGGACAGCTCCGTGCTGACCGTCGAGTTCAAGATCAACCTGCTCGCCCCCGCGCAGGGCGACTACCTCGAAGCGGTCGGCACGGTGGTGCGCTCCGGACGCACCCTGACCATCTGCCAACTCGAAGTCTTCGGCGTCACCGAGCAGGGACGGGCCCAGGTGGCGCTCGGCCAGCAAACCCTGATCTGCCTGCAGGGCAAGCAGGATCGATGACGTTTCCGGTGTCCGCGCAAGGATGCGCTCGGCGGCCAGTGCCGCCATTCATGAAGGAGAACCCATGACCCCAACCTCGACCCAAACCCTCGGGACCCTCGACACAAGCCGCTGGCTGCGCGGACAGTCCAACGCGACCAAGGTGCTGGCGGTGCTGTTCGGCACCCTCGTGCTCACCGCGTCGTCCCACGTCAGCGTGCCTATGGTGCCGGTGCCAATGACCATGCAGACGCTGGCCGTCACGCTGGTCGGCGCACTGTACGGCTGGCGCCTGGGTGGCCTAACGATCCTCGTCTGGCTGGCCCAGGGCGCGCTCGGGTTGCCGGTGTTTGCCGGTGGCACGGGAGGCCTGGCGCGCTTCCTGGGACCGACGGGTGGCTACCTGCTGGCTTTTCCCGTGGCCGGCGCGCTGACCGGCTGGCTGGTCGAACGCGGCTGGCATGGCGGGCGCGTCGTGTTGGCCTTTGCGGCGATGCTGATCGGCAACGCCCTGTGCCTGCTGCTCGGCGGCGCCTGGCTGGCCGCGATGGTTGGCGTGCAGAAAGCGATCGCCGTGGGCGTGGCCCCCTTCGTCCTCGGCGGCGTGCTCAAGTCGGTGCTTGGTGCAGCGCTGCTCAAGGCCATCGACAGCGGTACCCGCAAGGCGGCGCACCGATGACGCGCGTTCCGGGTCGGCCCGGTACATCACGATGAACGCCCTCGATGCGGAGCAGGCGCGGCGCTTTGCGCTGGCGTGGCTGCCCGCCTGGACCGGCAACGATCCCAAGCGGCTGGCTGCCTTCTATTCCGAGGATGCCTTCTATCTCGACCCTGCCGTACCCCAAGGGCTGCGGGGAAAGCCCGCGTTGCTGGGCTATTTCGAGCGCCTTTTGGCGCGCAATCCGGCGTGGGTCTGGACGCAGGTCGAGGGCATCCCCATGGAGGATGGCTTCCTCAACAAATGGCGCGCGGACATCCCGGTCGGCGGCGAGGTGTTGACCGTGGTCGGCGTGTGCCTGGTGCAACTGGACGGTCAGGAAAAGATTCGCCGCAACGAGGTCTATTTCGACCGCTCCGAGCTACTGGCAAGAATTGCCGCAGCTATCGAGCCGCAGAACAGCGAATGAACCGGCAGGGCGGGAAGTGTTGCCGCCTTGACGATCATGCTATCTCGCTCGACGCTCGGTCAGAGTGGCACCGCTTTTCGGTGATTCGGATGCCTTGGGTCCAACAGTTTCTTCCGACGCGACCAAGTCCAGAGCCGACAGCAGCGCATCGCCCTCGATCGGACCGTGCAGCAGCAGCGATTTCCCGGTCAGGCCGTCGTCAAGCCGCACGGTGGGCGTGGCGTTGATGCCGCTGCGCAGGGCCTCGTCGGCCTGTGCGCGAACGATGGCTGCGGGGCGGTCGCTGTCCAGGCAGGTCCGCATGGCGGTCGTCAGACCTGGCCAGGCATGATCGGTGGGCAGCCCCTGGCCATCGCCCCGGGTGCTTTGGTAGAGCCATGCGATCGCATCGAAGAACGCCTCGTGACCTTGCGCCTCACCTGCGCACTCGGCCACGCGGGCCAGCCGACTCGCCTCGGGATCGTGCATCGCCAGCGGCAGGTGATGCCACCGCAGGCTGGCCTCGGGATGGGCATCGATCCAGGCCATCAGGGTCGGGTAGTAGGCCTTGCAAAACGGACACTCCAGGTCGGCGTACAGCGTCAGCGTGAAGCGCGCATCGGCTGGGCCGCGGCGCCAGGGTGGGCCGGCCGGATGCGCCTGCGCGGCCTCAGGCCCCGTGCGTGGTGCCGGCGCACCGGGCGTGCGGTACAGGAGCCAGCCCAGCAGGCCGGCTACAAGGATGCCGGCGACCACCCAGGGCAGCCGTGGCAGGCGCCCAGCGCGCTTGCGAATGGCCTGGGATCGGCTCGGCAAGGTGGTTTGCTTCGAGGACATGACGCGCTCCGGTCATTTCGGCAGGGACAGCGGCGGCGATGCGATGCCACGCGCCTGGTCGATCGTTTCGGCCACCTTGAAGGCGGCATCCAGTTCGCCGATGCCGTACTGGCGCATGAGCTGGTAGCGCTCGGCTTTTTCTTCCGGTTCGGTCTGCGCAAGGGCAAGATAGAGGCTGGGCGGCACGGCGCGGAACAGCACTTCCATCGACTTGGACAGGATGACGCCCTCGCTGAACTTGCCCGCCTCCTTGCGCGCGGACAGCATCAGCGCCTTCTGCGCGGGTGAAAGTTCGCGGAACCGGGCGATCTTCTCCACCTCGTCGGGCGGCATCGACAGGCAGATCCACCACTCGATCATGTTGAGCATGGGCTCGGCGGCCTTGGGCAGGTCGTCGATGTTCTGCGTCGCCAGCCAGTACCACGCACCGAGCTTGCGCCACATCTTGGTGATCTTGACCACGTAGGGCGCGAGCAGCGGGTTCTTGGTGATGATGTGGCCTTCGTCGGTGACGTTGATGATCGGCCGGCCCAGGAACTGGTCGCGCTCGGCGATGTTGTTCACAGTGTTGATCAGCGAGATGTAGGCAATGGAGAGCTGCGCGTTGTAGCCCTCGCGCGCGAAGGTGGCCAGGTCCACGATGGTGATGTCCGCCTCGGGCCAGGGCGTGCCCGGACGGTCGAACATCTCGCCGTCTGCGCCCTGGCAGAGCATGTCCATCGCATCGGCCATCTCCAGCAGCCGCGCGCGCCGGGCATCCGGCAGGTTGGCGTCGCGGGCGCGTTCGCGCAGCGCGTCGCGCACGTCGCGGGTCAGCACCGTGCGCGCCTGTGCCACGCAGCGCTGGGCGGCGCCCAGGATGCACTGGCGAATCAGGCTGCGGTCGGCGCGCGTCATGCGCGCTTCCTCCTTGTCCTCGCCGCCGGTGATCATCAGCCGGGCGGTGATTTCGAGTTCGCCGAGCACGTCGCGCTGGTCATCCCCGTCGTCGGCCTGATGGGTGTCGCCGTCCTCGTCCAGAGCGTCGGCATCCAGCGTCTGCACCTGGCCCGGTGTATCGACCAGTCGCCAGGCATCGGCGAATGGCGCCAGGCTCACGCCCGCGCCGGGTGCCAGCTTCACGCGATGCACGCTCAGGCCCAGCCGAGCGGCGAAGTCACCGAACAGGCCAAAGCTGTTGCCGGCCTCGACGATGAACAACCTGGGCCGGTAGATCGCCGTGACCTGGTTGAGGATGTTGTTCAGCGTGGCGCTCTTGCCGGAACCGGTGGGGCCGAAGAGGAACAGGTGGGCGTTCATCTGCCGGTCGAGCCGGTTCAGTGGGTCGAAGGTGATCGTGCCGCCGCCCCGGTTGAAGAAGGTAATGCCCGGATGGCCGGTGCCCTGGCTGCGCCCCCACACCGGCGCCAGATTGGCCGCGTGCTGCGCGAACATCAGTTGCGTGTACCACTGCCGCTTGTCCGCCGCCGGGTCGAACAGACAGGGCAGCCAGCGCAGGTAGGTGTTGAGCGGGGCCACCTCGTCCTCTTCGCGCACCGGTTGCAAGCCCGCATTAAGCATGACATTGACCAGTTGCAGGCCGCGGGCGTCGAGCTGCGCCATGTCGCGGCCGCGCAGGTAGAACGCCAGCGTGCCCCGGTACAGCTTGTGCGCGCTGCCGATGAGGCCGCGGGCCTGCTGCACGTCTTGGCGCGCCTGTTCGCTGGCGAGCGTCTCGCCAACCGCCTTGCGGGCCAGGTGGTTGAGGTGCGCCTCCAGCACATCCTGCGGCGTGGCGACCAGAGTCAGGCACATCACCGTGTCCTCAGGCATCTGGTCGAACAGCGCGTTCATCGCATCGCCGCCCTTGCGCGTCTCGCCGGTCACGTGTCCGGTCGCGGGCGGCGAGCGCAGGCGGTCCATGACGATAGCCCGGTGCGGCATGCCGTCGAAGAACCACAGGCCGCGGGCGACATCCGAGCGCGGCTGACCGAAGAACAGGCGTTGTGCGAAGTCGCCGCTGGCCAGTTCGATCTCACCTTCTTCCCGTTCCTCCGGGTAGCGGGCGAGCGCGTAGAACCGTTCCCGGTCTTCGGCCGTGCTGCCCAGCGCGCCGGGATTCGGGTTGAACCAACGCAGCAGCCAGTCGTGAATGTCCGCCGCGCCAAGGCGCCGGGCCTTGACGCCGGCATTCGCCAGGCCGCCGACCAGGCGGTCGCAAATCGTCGCCAGGGCCTGCTCGGGCGATTGCCCCCGCCGGGCCGATGCGGCGTCCGGGGTGCGCCGATAAACCACCATGCGCACGCGCCGGGTCTGGCCGCGCCACGGCAGGCGTGTGACCGTGGTGTCCTCGAACAGGCCGCCCGGCTTCGCGATCGCGCGCAGGTGGTGCCCGAAGTAGCGCAGATAGAACTCGCTGAACGCGCTGCCCTGCGCGCGTGGATGCAGGTACGCCCCCAGCGTGCGCAGGTAGTGGTCCCAATCGGCTTGGTCCTGCGCGTAGAGCTGCACCACCCACGGGTTCTCGTCCAGTTCGTCGAAGGAGTCCTGCAGCGCATTCTCCAAGGCATCGCGGGCCTGCCACAGCCAGGCGGTCTCGCGCCCTTCGGTACCGATCGGCTGCAACTCGAAGAACGCCGCCACCGATTGGCCATCTTCGAGCAGCATGCTCTTCGTGGCCGGCAGGTACTCGACCCAGGGCAGCAGGTCGGCGAAGGACGGCGCCACGTCGTAGAGCGCCGCGTGGTCGGCCTGCGTCGCGGGTCGCCGATGATGCCGCCCAGGGGCGGCGCCAGGTGCGTCGATGCCGTGCGCGGCGAGGCGGTCGACATGCTGCGTCCAGGCGTCTGGCTCGATGTCGGCCTGGACTGGCCTGGGGGCCGGACGACGCGGCCACGGCAGTCGCCAGCCCATCAGTAGTCCTCCAGCCGTTCGCCCGGCATCGCGTACTGCACGCGCTGGTAGAGCGGGAAGACGGTGCTGTAGCCGGGCACCGGCACCGGGTCGGTGCCGGCCAGGTGCGGAAAGACGTACATCACCAGATCGGGGTTCGGCAGTCGATGGAATTGTCGCTGGATCTCGTTCGCTGCCGTGCGGGTGTAGGCCGCGTTCCGGGCGGGCGCCGCGAGGGTGTCAGCGTCGGTCAGCGGGCGGCGCAGGTCCTGGCGTGCGTCGAGCAGCAGGCGGCCGGCCTGGCCGCCGCTGTAGCCGCCAGTCTCGTGCTGCCAGACGTCCTGCATGGTGTGCTCGCCCCGAGGTAACAGCTTTTCCGAGCTGGTGGCACAACCCGCGAGAACGGCGGCGGCGAGGAGGACAAGGGGGCGGTCAATCCAGGTCCGACGCATGCGCTTCTCCCATGAGGTGATTCACCCGGCGCCCCTTGGCGTCGTGGTCGATGGCGATCGGCTGCTCCAGGTGCACGGCCACCCTGGCGCCGGGCTGCACGTAGACCGCCGCGAAGGCCTGGCCGTAGAGCTTGTTGACCCAGTCGGCCATGTCGCGCACGCCACCAGCCAGGATGCGGCCCATGGCCTCGTTGCCCGAAATGCCGACCGTGCCCAGCGAACCGTTGTTGTTGGCGACCACGGCCACGCTGCCGTTGTCGGATTTGATGAGCGAGGCGGCGCCCGCGCCGGCCGCGGTGATCAACGCCTGCGATCCCAGGTACTGCTGGGCATTGCTGCGGCGCTCGCCCGAGACGCACGGGATGCCGTAGGGATCGCTGATCCAGCCCAGGCCATCCAGCAGACTGGTGCTGTTCTGGCTTCGACTGCGCTTGCCGTCGTCCTCCGGCACCGTGCGGATGGTGCCGTCGCTGAACACGAAGGTGATGGAACGGACCTGCCCACGCACGCACGAGAGCGTCCAGTCGCCCGAGGCCGTGCCGCTCACCACCGCACCGGCCACGTCGGGAATCTCGATGCCGTTGGCCGCCAGGTTGTCGGCCCCGATCAGCACCTTGAAGGGGAACGGGTCGTTGACGGTGCCGTCGATGGGGATGCGACCGATCAGCGCGGTCATGGCGACCGAGCCCATCAGCGTGGCATTGGTGGGCACCGTATAGACCGCCTGGGCGGTGCCGCCAACGGCCTGCGCCGTCCTGTCGCTGACGGCCTCCGCCGCGGCCGACAGCTCCGGCGAGGCCGGGCCGAAGCTGGAGGGAAAAGCGGGCAAACGCAGGCCGCCGGCCGAACCGTTCTTCGGATCGGGCCGGGCGTCATCCGGTTCGATCCAGCGCATGCCGCCGTCCTTGAGCGGCCCGCCGTCATGCCCATCCAGTCCAAGGCCGATCGGCAGGTCGGCGGCATCGCCCTTGCCGGACAGCCCGTCCAGGCGGCGCTGCAATTCCTGCATCAGCCCTTGCGTCTGCTGCCGGTCGCTGGCGGCCTGGGTGCGCTCCTGTTCCAGGCGGCGGCGTTCGCTGTCGAGGGCGTTCTGGATGCGCTGGTCGATCGCACCCTCGCGGGTACGCAGGCGCTCGTTCTCGGCCTTGTGCTGGCGGTTGTCGCTCAGCGCGGTCTGCAGCTCGGTGCGGAGCTGCTTGACCTGCGCGACCAGGGTGGCGACGGTGTCGCGCGGGGTGTCGCCCGCGATGCCGAGCGCCTTCATTTCTTCGGGAGTGAGCTGCCCCGGAACATCCTGCTTGCCAGGCGCAGCGTCACTGCCTGAGAACAGCCTGGCACCGACGAACACCAGCAACAATGCCATCGGAATCAGCAGCCACTTCAACAGGGGATTACTCCTCATCGGACGTCCTCCCCGCAGCGGCGGCCGGCGGCAAGTTCGTACCGGCATCGATGGGGCTGAGCACCGGCATCAGGGACTCGGCCAGGCCACGGCCGCGCGTGACCAGATAGACCACCGTGGTGTCGGTCGAAGCGCCCGCCGGCCCCAGGTCCGGATGCTGGAAGGTCGCGGCCACGAAGTCGCCTTGCAGCACCCTTGGATCGAGATCGATACGGTGAGGCGAGGTGTTGGTCAGGCGCACCGCGGTGACCCACTGGTCTTCGAGTCGCCAGGCCGCCAGCGCCCGCGCCTTCAGCGGCAGCGTTGGCAGCAGTGTGTCCAGCGCGAGCGGGCGCCGCAGCGGCACGCGCCCGATGCCGGCCACGGGCTCGACGGTGCGCAGCGGTGCGTAAAGGTTCTGCGCCGCGTAGCGCGTCAGGACAACGGTTATCGGCGTTTGCCGACGCCTCGCGGGTTGCGCTGCCTGGGTTGGACCGGCGACAGTGTCACCGCTGGCCTCCGCGACGGCCTCCTGCAGGACGATGCGTACAGGCTCCAGCGGCTGCTCGCCTTCCCCGGCGTCCGTGGCTGCGATGTCGACCAGCACGATGGCGCCGGATTCCACGTCCTGCAGTTGCAGCCGCGTCGGCCCGATGGCCTCGCTGGCGCGCAGGTAGATGGCGCCACCCGCGCTCTGCACGCGCAGCCGCTCGCCCAGGCTCGGGGGCAGGCCGACACGCACGTTGCGATCGATGAAGACCACGCGCTCCTGGCCGACGACCAGAGGGACGGCCAGCGGCAGCCGCTGCCAGCGCAGGATCTCGATGGCATGGCTGTCCGGCACCAGGCCGAAGCCAACGGCCAGGCTCGCCACGATGGTGAAGACGTGGTGTTTCATGGGTTGCCTCCCTGCGAAAGGCCGCCGCCGGGCGTGCCGGACGGAGGCACTGCCGGCGACGGTGCCTCAATCCGCTGCGGCGCGCCGTCATAGCAGTCCAGCGCAAGACCGAAGGGGTTGTGCTGGGGATCGACGTCCAGCCGCACCACTTTCAGCGGATAGCGCACCAGGGCCCGCTTGACCTGCTCGGCGCCGTAGTACTCGTCCGCGCTGACATCGAGCGTGACGATCCAGTCGCGGCTGGAAACCGTCTTTACCCGCATCGTGGGGTTGTCGCCAAAGCCGCGCCCCGGAATCTCGTAGATGCCACGCACCCGCTGGCGCAATTCGCCACTGCTGCGCCGGTGCTCGTAGTCCTGGCGCAGGAAGGCCTGGCAGGCCGGTGTGAAATAGGCCGACAGCGCGTGGAGGTTGCGCGGGTAGTCCTGTTCGCCATCCGTCGGCCAACGTTGTACCTGCTGCCAGACGTAGAAGGCGAACGCATAGACATTCTCGGGCGGCACATCCCACCAGGCGCGGGTGCTGCCCGAGCGCAGATCGGGGGGCACGTGGATCGTCAGTTGCCTCGGCGCACTCCACCAGCCGAAACCGAGCAGCAGCGCCACCACGAACAACGCACCGGCGCCCAGGCGCAGCGTGCGCACATGGGCCTGCAGGTGATGGACTTCATTCCTGAAACGGCTCATGAGGCGGCTGCTCCGCGTGAGCGCCGGGTGGTCCAGTACCCAGACCGCGTGATGAGACGGTGCCCACCGAGCGAGGACGCTGCCAGCGGATGGCGCAGCGCCAGGCGCCACTGCAGTTGCCGGTACAGCCAGATGTCCGGGCGGCCGCGCTTCTGCCGGCGCAGGAAGCCGCCACCACCGAACACGCCAGCCGCCACGCCGGCCACGATCAGGGTCGGCACCATGGCGACGCTGTGCGTGGCCCAAGCCAGCGGCACGCCGGCGATGAACCCCGCCACCGCGGACAGACCGGCGCAGATCCAAAGTTCGTCGGCGGTCAGGCCCCTCACCACGACGGGCTGGCGGTTCAGCCTGTGCGGCAGGAAGGTCACCAACCCGTCACGCGCGATATCGTTCAAGGCAGCCATCGCCGCTCAGAGCACGCCGGTGGCCTTGGTCAGCAGCCAGATGCCGACCACCAGCAGGATCGCACCCACGGCCACGGTGAGGCCGAACTGGCCCCAGGTGGCGCGGCCGGTATGGATTTCCGAGTAGCGCGTATAGGCGTGGTAGCACACGCCGACGAACATCGAGGCGACCACGAGGAGCGCGATCAGCAGCACGATGTCGTAGCCGTAGTTCTGCAGCGTCTGCATGATGCCGCTGCCCGGGCCGCGCGAGGGGTCCTCGATGGTCGGCAGGCCCTGCGCCCGGGCCGCCAATGGCAAACCCATCAGCATCAATGGCGCGAGGATGGTGGTGGCAACGCGATGGGGAATCGGATGGGTCTTCATGGCGGTAGGGCCTTTCGTGGTGGTCAGGACAGGAGGAAATAGGTCAGCACCAGGTACATCGCGACGAAGCGCACGACGACACCCAGGAACTGACGCTGGGACAGGCGCTGCTCGGCCCAGCCGGTGTAGGCGGTACGCATGGCCCACACGCCCCACAGGAGCAGGACGGCGAACACCAGACCGAGCACCACCGTGGCCACGGCGGCGGGGGCGAAGCCGCCGTTGGCCTGGAAGGCGCTGACCTGGGCGGCGTTCATTGGGGTGCCTCCTGGTCGGAGGGCGGGCTGGACTGGCGGTAGTCACCGGACAGCTCGACCGAATCGCGCGGCTGGGCGCGCGGCGGCGTCAGGTAGTCCTGGATACCGGCCCGAACGCGCTGGAGGTCCTCGCGCAGGCGGGCATGGTCGAAGTGGTAGCGGGCGCGCTCCTGCGGAGCGGTATGGGCGGCGTGCTCGGCGAGGCGGTCGATCAGATCGAGCTGGCGCGCGAGGGTCGCCAACTGCGCATGCTCTGGGGAGGCATCGCCCGCTGACGCGGGCGTGGCATTGGTCAGCGCGACGGCTAGGACTAGGGCCAATGCCGGCGCGCCGCGGCAGTCGGTCGTTGGTTTGCCTGTGGTCGTCATCACGCCATTCCGCAGTCGTCTGGATGGCGGAATGCTGCGGTGGTCGGCTGGAACCTGCCGCAAACAATCGGAATCGGCAGGGTGCCGGATTTACGTTCGTGGTTGGCGTGGCGCGGTTGGGGTGCGGGAGCAGGAGAGCCGCACCCCGTCCTTAAATGGGTTCCAGGAGGGGGCTAAAGTGCCTAACTCACTCCCACAGGAAGGGAGTTCTCATTTGGTGGAGGTCGCCTTCGTTTTGTTCAGATTGGTGAGGCCTGCTCGCATTGCTATTGCTGGTTAGCAACTGCCGTCTTTGTGCTGCCGCCATGCTGGGTGATGCGTGGACGGCATTTGATTCTCACTGCGCCGCGGGTGAACGAGTCATCTGAGGCCTTGCTTGACCAAACATAGGCTTCGCCTGCACCGAGGTGACTCATTTTCTCGGAAGTCAACTCTCCGAGGGCGGCATTGGCCTTCTGGATATGCTTAAGCCAGGCTGGTGAGTTGAACTTGTGCATGATGATCTGTGAGGACAGCTCAATTAGAGAAACGGGAACCGATGGCGGGTCTTGGGACGCGACCATGATGCTGGTGCCTTTATGTCGCATTTCCCGAACCACTTCAACCAATCCGGAAACTAGATCATCGTTCTCTATGTACTTGTGGGCTTCGTCAAATACCACGAGTTTGTTAAAGGCGCCTCCTTGGTAAGTGGCTTCCGAGAAAATCTGCAACATCACCACGAACAGACCGAGCGCTTCATCCTTTTCAATGTACTCGTCACGCAGATCCACAATGATCAAGCGGCCCGGACGAATCAGGTCTTGAAGCCGTTGGTTATCGTTGATGTATTCACTGGCGAACAGCAGGCGCGTCTGGGCCAGCTCTTTCAGGTGATCGGACAGGCCAGAGTTATCAATCCCTGCTCGTAGGGCGTCCAAGGTCAGGTTGTCGCGCAGTCCCCTCATGATGAGATTGATTTGGCGCATGTACATGCTCTGACTGCCAATCGCGCCCATCAGGAATTTCCAGTGGGCGGCCTTAAGCTCGGAGGCAGAGAAAGCAATCGGCTTAACCTCGATATCCGGGTACTCGGCCCGGCGATCATCCACCTTGTTCTCAGGGGTAAGAATCAGCACATCCTTCAGCGCTTCTGGGTTGGCCTTGTAACGTTCGCGAAGGACGCGAATCTCCTCATCCACCGAGTTGGCATTGATCATCGAGGTAAACTCCGGCGCATAATCCTGCGTCGGGCTGTAATGGAAGATGACCGTGGCAAGCGGGCTTGGCAGCACGTTGATATGCTGGAACGGCACGGAGGCCATCTCGATTACCGTTCCAAGGGTGTAGCTCTTGCCGCCGCCTTGAACCCCAAAGAGACTGATCGTGTGGGTGTGGTTGAGATCTAGCGCGACCTTTCTACCGGAGACCTCTCCGAGTAATCCGTACTGAGGCGAGTCGCCATTGACGCCGAGCATGATGTCATAGCAGGCCTCTGCTTGAGGCACAGGCTCGGACGCCGGGTGCCCTTCATGCTCTGGTTCAGCATGCGCTTCCGGTACGGCAGCCACGGCAGGCTGTTCGTCCTCCTTTTCGACTTCCGAAGCGATAGAAGGCGGAGGGGTTGGCTCGACAGGGCTCACCTGTTCTTCTGCCTCTTGATGAGCAGGCGCAGGTGCTCGCTCTGCGGCCGAGGGGGCTGGCGCGGTGATTGGTACCTCCGGATCATCGTCCCAGAGCTCATCCACCGTCCAGGACGTTGACCGCGCTCTCTTGGGTGCGATAAAGGCCGCTGTCTCAAGTTTTGGCACGTTCGGTATGAACTGCTCGCTAAGAAGGTGCGCGGTCGGTTGTTCCTCAATCTCGACCGAAACAGGCTTGCGGCAGTTCTCCAGTAAGGCGCGAATGAGATCCTTACCGATGCGGTGGAATTCAATGCCAACCTCGTTGTCCGGGGCCTCGGTTCCGGTCTTGTCGAAGTCGAAGATCAGGGCGCAGCGTCTGAACTGAAGCGAGTAGCCCTGCTCGATGGATTCAAGTAACCCTCGTGCTTCCTGCGCAGCAGTCGCATCAAAGATCCCGTAACGCAGTGAGCGCTCTAGATAGAAACGAAGGATCTGAGCCAACTCCCGGCTCTTGAGCAACCTATCCGGCCGGTCCGGCTTCTTCAAGGCCGGGTCAAAGTGGCGCTGGAGGATGCGCTCGCTCTGATTGATCTGGGCGGAAATCCGTTCCTTCAGTTGGTTGAAGGCCGCAAAGTCGCCAACTTGCGAATAGCATTTCACCTCGACCAGGTTGCAAGTGATCGTTCTGGTGTTCAAATCCAAGTCGAACAATCCCAAGTCGGTGCGTTGCAGGCTGATTGCATCATTGACACCGTCTGACTCACCGCTTGAGCGGTAAAGGTCCGTGTGCGCATCCAACGGCACAATGACCTGATTGCTCAATGCGCCCTGATATTCGAGGTAGAGCCGAGCCAAAGCCAGACCAAGTGCTTCCGCCTGTTGTGTGCGAGCAGAAATCAGCTTCAGGGCAAGCTGACCGGACAGCGACCGCAGATTTGCCAGGATCTGAACCGACTGCTCGCCGTCGGCGGACAAGCCATGCTCAAGCAGCACCGGCTTCAGCATCGCCTCCAGTTCATCGTTCGAGCGCGACGAGATGATCAGGTTGTGTGTCGCCTGGGAGCTGGCTCCCGGCACATAGTCAATCAGATAGTCCGGTCTGTTCTTCCGGCCGCCATGGTCGAAGAACTCAATCCCCATATTTCGGTCGATGGTGAACACCCAATCGCTGATCTGGTGAACCTCGTAGATCAGTTCTCGTTGGGCCACATCGAGGCCAAGGGTCACCACAGGCACAGCTTTGAAGCTGGCACCAGAAGCAGCAACCGCTGAGGTAGCAAAGCAGAGGTGTCGGCTCAGGGACGACAGCAAATCGAAGCACGCCGCATGGTTGTCCGCGCCGAGGGAGCGCCCGACAATCGGCCGCTTGTTCCAGAAGGTTCCCGAATCGTCATCAACGAATTCAGTGTCAAAGTCCTGTATCAGCCCGTGCAGTGGGGTCACGCCCATCGGCTTCTCTGCAATGGAAAGCTCCTCGGCGGGAAACACATCCAGAAGAACACTGATGTGGGCCGGGAACTCCTTGGAATTTGCATGGAATTCATTCAGGGGGTGCTTGGCCAAGTTCAGTTTGGAGAACAGATGGCTGCCCGTTGAGGTCGCAAATGCGTCGGCGGCCTCGTTTACCGTGGCTCCGGGACGGACCATCGACTCAAGAGCCTCGCCCAAAACAGGTGAGTCGGGATCGGTGGTAAAGAGCCGCACGTCATAGCGCAAATCGGCATGCTCGCGCTTCTGCTGGAGCGATAGCAGAGCCTCCGCAATCACCGATCCGGCCCCAGGGTTGAAGATGTTCAGTGATAACTCTCGAACATAGGGATGCTGAGAGAGATAGCGCTCGATCTTGTCCGCAATGACTTGTCCGGAAATATCTGATCCCGCCGCAGAGGGCTCGGCCAAGCCGAGCGCTGAACAGATTTCCGCCATCAGACCACGGGAATTTTCCTCGGTCGTCGGGGCGTAGAGCGCCCAGAAAGCATTCAGGTTGTCCACCGGAATGAAGATGCGGCCATCCTCGACGGGAATACCGACCGGATAGGCAGAGGGCACAAGGCCATCCAACAGCGCGGAACGGACGTGAGGAATGTGATCCTTTCCGCCTGACTTGATCTTCTCAATCCAATCCTTACCCAGGGCGACCCAACTGCTCAGCCACAAGGCACGAAGCGGATGGGTTGGGGAGACCAAAACAGCCTCCCGGTGCCTTCCACCGAAGTCGGTCAAGATGACATGAATGGAATCGACGGCCAGCGCATTTTTGAGCGCTTGCAAGTGTTGCTGACGCTCGGCACCAGAAGTCGTCTCGGCCTGACGGATGAGGTTCCTGACCAAGTCAAGGTAGCTTTCAGCATACGCGAGGCATTCCCTTTCCGAGTCGCGGAACGAAAGCCCCTGCATGATCAGCTCGGCAGTGTCTTTGCGCACTGCTGCAAAAAACTCTTCGCGGGCAGCCAAGAAGGAAGCCATCGCGGCGGAAGATGGCAGCGTGAGTCCAACCTCGGAAGGCGGCTCGGCGGTATCCAGATTGATCTGCATTCGCCAGCCTGACGGGTGCTTAGGCTCCGCCAAGACGCGCTGCTCGATGGTTTTGAGCATACGCGAAAGCGGAATCTGAACCGCGCCCTCACGACCGAATTTTGCGTGTAGGGTTTCCTGGCGAGAGGTCTTCTTGGAACGACCGCCCTCGGCCCAGGCGACACCACTGATGGCGATATCATCGGGATCGCGTTCATCGCCCAGGGCAGTCAGTTGCAGCCGGAAACGCGCATGCTCCAGGCTCTGCTCAATGGGTATGGCGCGTTGCGGTGGTTCTTCCTCGATGTTGCCACCGGGCAGGACGTAGAAAGGTTCGCTCTCGTAGGAACGTCTTGCGCCCTCGGAGGCGGAATCCGCTTCCAGCGGAATCGGATCGCCATCGGCCGTCCAAGGCATTACACGGATGAAATGCCATCCTTCCTCGAATTCGATCTTATTGAGCTTGGCCAAGTTGGTCGTGCATTGCAGACGGTTCGGCGTCCAGGCCTTGACTTTCTTAGATTTTCCAACCGGGCCGTCATTCTGCGAAATGATCTGAACCGTAAAATGATCAAGCCCGCTTACCTTGCCGGGGTGAGGGCTAACCTCGAACACCACGTTCATTTTGCGGCGGTCGTTCGGCACCAGAACCTGTTGCCCGATGAGGCCGGAGAGTTGGTCGTCGGTCTCATCCTCCTGAACGACTGGCAAGTCGGTCTCCAGTACTGTCAGCAGGACCTTGTCCAGCGAAAGCTCTTCCTGGAACGTCCATTTATCGAATGAAATGCTCCACCAGCTCTTGTCGGTCGCGATGGGCGGCGTCCAGGATTCGGGCTCCTGGACTTCGTATTTTTCAAAATAGGTGAATAGTCGCGACTCCAATGCCTTGTCGCTGAGTCCCAGATCGGCGATACGACCACGAACCGACTTGTGCGAGGCCATCAGACTGCGGACGCTGCCGAGGTTACGGCGAATCTTGCCATTGACCATGCCGGGATCGGCAAAGAGCTTGAAGTCTGGAATCAACGTCAATTCATACAGGCTGGCCCCGAGGGTTTCTCCATCAATCCCGTTTTCGAGCGCAGTGAGCAGGTACCGCACGCGGGAAACATGGTCGGCAAACAGCCACTCCTCGTCGGTGAGGATGCCCAGAAGATCGCGAGCATGGCCAACCAGCGTTGTCGGGAGCCGATCAAGCAGCGAGTCGATAAGGTCCTCGTAGATACCGGCGAAGGTCAGCTCCTCGAAGGTCGCCACACCGAAAGAGTCCTCGGCGCTGGTGCGAAGCGAAGTCGGTATGAAGACCAGCAACGGCTGACGCAGCTCGCCGTTCGCATCCGGGTTGCGCAACTCCACCAGTTTGGTGGAAGTGACTCGGAAGGGCTGGCCCTCCTGATCATGGCTGCCGAGGATAAAGATATTTCCGTCGGGTCGGGTCCGACGTAGTTCCTTGCAGACCGACTCCATTACCTCGTCATCGAGATCGGTGACCCGCATGCAGTGGCCTGGGCCACGGTCACCCAGGATCGCTTCGATACGGGGGCACAGCAGACAAGCGACCGCCGCATTCAACTTGTCCTGGGAAAGCTTGGTGAACGCATTACTCATGCGTGCCTCCCGTTTTTATCTGTTCCGTCATTTCTCTCAATCGCATAGCGGGGCGATACCTTCTGGGTCACGTAGGCATCCGACAGGTCCTCGTAGAACCCGATTTCACGCAGGCGACGCTTGAAGGCTTCGAGGTTGAGGCGCAGGGCGCGTCTGTCGAGGATGCTGCTGTTGGCCTGTGCTCCTTCCGGCAGCCGGTCGATGTGAAGGCCGTAGCGGCTTCTCAAAAAGGCCAGCAACTCTTCGATGCGAACCTCGCGGGTCACGAAACGCCCGTCATCCTGAGTGAGCACAGCCACCTGAAGGAGCACCTCAAGAAGCTTGCTTCCCAGCACAAACCGCCGAGGACTTCCCTTGGTTCGGGATTGGGCCAACAGGCCGTTCTCCTTGTTCTTCAGCAGCAGTGAGTCCAGGCACTCAGTGATGTACTGGCGGTGATACTTGCCGCGATATGCCATCAGGATTTCTATGAAGGATTCGAACTCGCCAAGGCCCATGGCGGTGACTTCCCGGATCTCCGGATCGATGTCCTCGTTTCCAGAGGTCGACTCCTCGATCAGGCTGGCCAGGCGGAACTTGAAGTAGGCTTGCCGCTCGGCGTCGTGCTCGGGCTTCAGTAGAGAAACCAGATCGCCGACGGTAAACACGCCGCCCCCTGGAGTGGTCAGCTTGCCCGTCTTCTTGCTCAGGTATTCCGCCATTTCATCGAGCTTCTTGACGATGAAATTGGCCTGCACAAAGGCAGGAATCTGGCGATAGAGCCGGTCAGTGGACTTGCGAGCCAGCTCGACCATATGCGAATTATTGACGTCCCCCATATCCACGACCAGCGCCACGGGATCAGGTGAACTCGCCAGCGCATTGTCCGAGCGCTGCTTCACCAGCTTGGGCAGTATCTGCAACAGCTTGAGGTGGTAGAGCGCCAGATGGAATGCCATCAGGGTTTTGAGGTAATCCACCAGCACCGAGCGAGGAATATAGGGCTCATAGGCCAATAGCCGCAGAATGTCGTCGGCCATGGTGTCGGCCTGATCGATCAGAAGTGGTGGAAAGCGCTCGGGCTCCTTGGAGTCCTGTGTGTCCTGAGTAACTTGAGAATCGAAGCGAAGTAGCGCTTGGGTTTCTACATCGACGACCGTGCCGGATTCATGCCTACCGGTTACATGGTCAACCCCAGGGAAAAAGAAGCGTTTTAGCGTGTCTCGGGCGGCCTGGCCCTTGCCTTTGCGGGCATAGTAGAGCATCCAATAAATCTGCTCGGCTGCCCCATAGTCACGGCAGTGCTTCGCATTTCGAAATTTGTAGGTCTCTCCATGAAGCGGGCGCGGAGAGGCGACAGCTTGATTCGACTTGCCCCGATTTACCACATCAAGAAGTTCGGTCTCTACCCACTTGTGGACAATGGAGGGATGTTCGTCAAAGCCCTCAAAATACTGCTTAACCTCTTCGGACAGCATCATTTCATCTGCAAATTCTTCTGGCTGCAAAATATTTGCGCGTGGCGGCTTGCGACTGCCATAGCCATTGAATTTGAGGCGAGGAAATAGCATGGTCAGCACACGATCCATTTCCGTGTGCTGCCAATGCAAATAACTGACCTTAGGTGTTCTGAATTCCTTGTCTCTACCCTTGATTGACATGATATTCAGCCCCCTTTTCAGAAACACCCAATGCCAATACGCCATCCTCTTTTCTGTTTATCTGGTAGAACCGGAGCCCATTTTCCGTCAGCAGAACTTCTTGATAGAGTGCAGCAGACAACAGGTTTTTGAATACCGCCAGACTTAACAGGAAACCTTCCTGCTCCTCGATGCTGGGACGGTATCCGTTGTTGAGCCGCATCAGCATTTCATAGATGTCAATATTGATGCGCAGGCTGGCCTTGTGCCCGTCGCCGGAGTCGTAAAGCAGCACCAGCGCCTGAGACAGGCATTCAAGGAAAGGATGAGCCGCATTTTCCTGCTCGGTGCGGAGCGTGAAATGGTCGCCGTCAAAGAGACGGTAACTGCGGATGGTGCCCTTATCCACCTGGCGAACACGCAGCGCCAACTGGTTGCCCAAACGCGCCGGATCGCTCAGACCTTCGCCCCGGTTGATGGCTCGAAGAATGGCGGTAACCTCATCTGCGCTTTTCGCTCCCGGCTGCTCAATGGCATCCAGGAAGGGATCGATGCTTCCATATGGCAGCATCTCCTTCCAGCCGATGTCGCGTCGCTCAAAGAAATGGCGACGGCGCATATGCGATAGATAATTGCGGTGTTTGGCGATCAGTCGAGCACGGTTCTTCGACGAGTAATCGCGAGGCAGATTGCGGAACAGCGTTGCCACAAGTTCATCGTCATACCCAGCCCGCTCCGCGAACGAGAAGCGGCTCATGGCCTTGGTCTTGGGATTGAGGAAGCCAAGCTCGCGGTCCAGGTCGGGATTGCTGACTTCGGCAACGTCAATTTCGCGCAGCAAGGCAATCAGCCGGTCATTGGATCCTTCCGCACCGCCAAGCCACGAGTTGAAGTAGAAACCGTCAAGGATGCGATTCTGGGTTTCTTCTCCGCCGTTCTGATAGAGGTGGTGAATGCCGTCGCAATCCTGGGTCCCTACCAGCATGAAGGCCAGCGCCGAACGAAGGTCGCGCATGGTGATGTGCAGTCGGCCGCGCAGGTGCGTAATGGTGTAGAGCATCTTCAGGCGCTCGATCACCTTGGGACCGGCAACCGGGTCTTGGAAGGTCCGGGCGTTGTGATAGGCGTAGCATTTGCCCTTGAGATCGCACTTGTCGCATGCCTGCCAGTATTCCTGCCGCGTCATGCGGGCGATCAGTCGCTCCAGAATCGAAGGCTGACCTTCCTCGGGTTCGGCGACCACCGAGCGCAGGTTGAGGTTGATAACCGCGATACCGCCTTCCGGAGCAGCTCCGGCCAAACCCTGCTGGATCTGCTTGGCAAGCAACGGGAACTCTTCTTCATGCTCAAGGAAGAAGTCGACGAGCCGTCCCTCGTTGATGGCGATTAGGCGGGTCTGATTCTCGGGCCAGCCGGAGGCATCCTTGCCCGCGAAGGGAGCGAAGAACTTCTGAAGCACGGCATCGTTGCGCTCGTCGCCTTCATCCTGGCTGCCGTCGTAGTTGCTTTGGTAGGTATGCCCCTTGAGCTGGAACACAGCCCCGTTCGCGCCGCGCTGTATCTGTGCGCCCTTGCTCTCGGCAAAGGCCTCGAACTGCTGGATGAAGGCCGTCTTGCCGTCGCCGGCGTTACCGCTGATGATGACCAAACGGAACTCGCCCTTGAGCAGCGCGGGCTTGAGCTTTTCGTCCAGATAAGTCGACACGTAGGTGGCCTTGCCAACTTCGTCGAGGCCACGGGTGCCTGCGTTGGACACCTGGCTCTGGCTATAGAGCGTCAGCAGGTGGGTGACAAAGGGGTTGGTGTTGGGCTTGGTCGGCTCGAAACCCAGCTTGGACACCACCTTGGGTCCGGCACCAATCTCGCCGGTCGTCAGCACCGAGCGCAGGCGCTTGACTTCGGCCAGGGCAATCAAGAACTCCTCCGCCGACGCAAAACGATCCTTGCGCTCCGGCGCGATCATTTTCGCCAGCACATTGACCAGCGACGAGCTGAGGTCGGCGCAGCCTTTGAACTGCTTGGGGTCCCTGGGCTGAGTCTTGATCGGCGGCGTGGGATCGTCGAATGGATACTTGCCGGTCAGGCACTCATAGAAGGAGATACCCAAGGCATAGAGGTCACGATCCATTCGATCCGAAGCATCCGGCTCGGAGGAGTAGTCGTAATCCGGCGGCAGGTAACGGCGCGTGCCGCCACCTCCTTGAACCTCATCGTTCTCGGAGACCGCGACGTTGAAATCGATGATGCGGACGCCTTTGTCCGTCCAAAGCAGATTGGAGGGCTTGACGTCCTGATGGTAAACGCCGTGCTTGTGGAGATGGGCCAGCCCCTCGGCGGCCTCGCGCACGATGCGCACGGTATCATCCAGCGACAACGCCTCGGCATCGATCAGATCGGAAACATCCAAACCTTCCACATACTCAAAGACAATGTAAGGCGTCTGCTTAGCATCGGCCATGCGATCCGCCCAGATCACCTTCACCACATGCGGATGTTCGGGGAGATTGGTCAGGGTCTTGTACTCACGGCGCAGCCGTTCGTACACGCTGCGGCGGTCCTTGGTCACCAGTTTGATGACGCGGACCACATCGCCCAGGGAATCGAACACCTTGTAGGCGACGCCGAAGCCGCCGCTGCCCAACTTCTTCTGAATGCGGAAGCGATCCGCCAGGATGAAATCCTGCGGCAAGTTCATCAGGTTATCTGGGAGCTGTGGCACAACCACGGCCGGGCCGCTCACATCCGGGCCTGAGTCGTTCTTGGCCTCTGGCAGAATCAGATCATCCAGGGCCTTGCGAGCGATGGCTGCGCTCGTGTGCCGTTCCTCTGGGTCAAACTCGCAGAATTTCTGCAACCACTCGTCGATCCCCTTGGGCAGGTCCGGCTTGTGCTCCGAGGGCTTGATGGGGAACTTGCCGTCGGCCTCCATCATCTGGTCGACGCTTTCAAAGGGCAGCTCGCCGGTCAGCAGTTCAAAAAAGATCAGCCCGGCGGCATAGAGGTCGGAGGCAATGCTGGCCTGGGTCGGGTCCTTGAAGCACTCCGGAGCCTGGTAGGCAGCATCCAGCTCATCCACCACCTGATCGGCGATGGTAGAGGTGCGGTTCTTGCCCACCCTGGCGAAATCGAAATCGGTTATCCGGGCCTGGCCGCCCTTGGTCAGTAGAATGGCGTCCGGGGTCAGGTTGCGGTGGATCACCTCATGCCGGTGCGCATGGTCCAGGGCCGACAGCACGTCGCGCATCACTTGGAGCTTCTGATCGAAGGTCAGCGCCATCGAGACCTTGTTGATGTGCAGGCGCAGTGCCTGGCCAGGCAGATCCTCTGTGACCAGCACCACCTTGTCTTCATCGTCGGAGACGAACAGATCCTTCACCGCCAGCACATTGGCGTGGGTCGGCATGTGCGCCACGGCGCGATAGGCGTTGCTGATCTTCTTGAACTCTTCCTTGCGGGCGGCCTCGTCCTGGTACGGGTCGGCCTGGTAGACCCGCAGGCGTGCCATGCCGCCGCTCTTGCCCAACAGGTTGTGTTTGGCGCGGTACTCGGTATAGCGGTCGGTGCCGCCGAGCTTCTCTTCCACTTGCCAGTCGCGGAACACCAGCGCCGCGCTCTTGGGCTTGGCGTTGCCGGTGATCGCCTTGGCGATCTGGGAGTGGAAGCGGGTGATGTTATCCAGCCGGTTGTCAGGAATGCGGCTCGCGTCGCGGAAGTATTTCAGGCAGTGCTTGAAGTCGGTCACGTCCGGGCTGTCGATGCCCGCCTGATCGAACACGGTGGCGTCATCGGCAGTAAGCAACACGGCGGCATGGACATGAGCCTTGCGCAGCTCGATCTGTCCGGGATTGCTATCGCGGATGAAGCTGGCCATCACCTTCGCGTGGTGACGAAGCTTCGCGAGGGGCGAGTGAAACGGTTGCCGCCCCTGCGGATACCACTTGGAGCCATACACATCGATGTTGCCCCGCGTCCCTTTGACATCCACCAGATACACCGCGTGAGGCGCGAGGATGGCGATGTCGATCTCGAATACCTCCTGGCCTTGGCGCATCTCGAAGTTGTGGAAGATCAACCAACCATCGGGCAGATGATCCCGAAGGAAGCCGATGGCCTGGCGTTCAGATTCGTTCGCGGGCTGCCCGATGGGTATGACTTTTGCCATTAGCGAGCCCCCTCCTCAATGGTGCGCTCGACGAGGGAACGGGCTTCGTCTTCGAACCTTATGGCCTCATCGCGGGCCTCATAAGCCTCCATGACCAAGTCATGGCACTTCTTGCGGACCGCCTGTTCTGGGTAAGGGATCGGTAAAGACGGCAAAACTGCATAGTGAAAATCTTGGAGTTTGCTTCCTGTCGAGGCGGAGCGAAGCATACGGAATGCCGTTTCTGAACGCATAAATGCAAACAGCGCCCCCCGTTCGATCTGCGACTCGTCGGCAATGACTCGTAGGAAGTGCTCCGAATAGGCCCTCTCCAGCGTACTTCCAGTTATAAACTCGGCACGGCAGAATAGCTCTCCCTCACCAAGCGTTCCTTGAGCGGCCACCAGAATCGTTCCATCGGAAACGAGAACTTCCTCGCGAACGGATGCTTTAGAAATCCAGCGACCTTCTGGTCGCAGCCAAAAAATTTGTTTCTGGCCAACCAGTTGATACGAGTGTTCTGGAGCTGCATCAATTCGCTTGAATATATTGCCCCGGCGCAATGTTCCTTCAAGGCATAATTCGCCAAGCAACTTATGCTGTCCTTCTTTAATTTGCGAGCAAAGCCGCTCGAATCGAGGATTAAAGTTTAAAGCCCGCAAAGACTTCGAACTTACAGGGGTGGCAAATCCAAGATCGCTACCCCACGAGTGCCACTCCGTTGGATTAATATCTGAAAGCCCAACAGAATCAAAATAGAGTTCCGTAGCTTCGTTAAGCTTTGCTTGACTGTTACTAAGAAGGCTTCCAGAGCGCTGGATTAACCGGTCTGCAACAGACTCTACTTCTCCTAATCGTGGCACAGGCAAGTTGCTGACATGGTGTGGTTCTATACTTTGAATTATCGAGCCGTAAGTGCCAGAGACAACAAGAGGAATTCCAAAGCGAGATGACAGATAAGCAAAGATGTAGCCTTCTGGCACTTTATTCGCGTCGGGAACTATCCGCATTACGTGCTCAGAGCAGGCCATGCCATCCATGCTCTCGCGAGCAAACGCCATCCTCCCTGTCGTACCTGAACGAGTAATCAGCGTCCAGCCTTTCCGTATGGTGAACTGTGGGTTTCTGTTTACCTGCTTCTTGGAAAGCAGGGGTTGGTACGTGAGGTCGAAAGCCAAAATATCTGTGCTTCCCATAAAGGGAACACCATGCTGAGCATCCAGAACATACTGTCTGCCCTCTCTGCCTGCATGAAATATGTCTTTTGTAAGGCTCTCAAGTGGTTCTACGCTGAACTGCCTCATTAGTTCGGCAGCTTCTATAGCGCCAGACATATAAGGCCCGCAGTCCAAGCGACGGCCATTGTGCTCCAGCCAAGAACTTGGCACAGCTTTTACCTGGAATTTTCTGCTCATAACGTCACCTCGCCGGTTGCGCGGAATTCCTTGTATTTCTCTGCCACCAGCGGCAGCTCGTCATGAACGCGGCGGTTGCGACGTGTGGTCCGGCGGATTTCTACTTCACCACCTTCTCGAACCCGCTCGATCACTTCCTCATCGAAAACCAGTTCCTCTCCATCGGGGGCTCGCTGGAACAGGAGATTGCCCCGGGCGTCGACACCAGCCCGGTCCACCACGGCCATGAAGACCTTGTATTCCGGGTGTTCGGTATTGATGAGCTCTTCCTGGCTGCGGCGGCGCAGTACCAGGAGACTGGGCAAGGCGGGCGTCAGGCCATATTCCTTCACCGTGACCTTGAACGGCTCCACCGGCAGGTCAACCGAGGCCAGGACCTCGCAGTGGCGCAGAATCCACCAGCGCACGTGCTCATCGCCCGGATTGCCCAGCAAACCATCGGGCAACAGGATGCCCACGCGGCCGGTGCCAGGCTTCACCCATTGCAGGGCGCGTTCGATAAATAGCACCTCGGGCGGCACACCGCCGATGTTTAGATTGCCGGTGTTGCGGAATCCACCTTCTTCGTCGCGCTCCCAGTTGTTGCCCAGGTCGTAGCGCTCCAGGATGGAGGTGTCGCTGACCGTGTCTTGTGTCGAGAACCAGGGGTTGAGCAGAACCATATCCATGCTGCCTAGCGGCATGGCCGGGCGAGCGGCCTCAATGCCATCCAGATCGCCGTCCGGGAAGGTGCGAGCATCGATGCGGAACACACGACCGGGATTGCCGGTGGTGAACAGCAGGTTCATGCGGCTGGCCACGGCCAGGAAGGGATCAATGTCGCAGCCGAGGGCATTGCTGGCCGCCCAGGCGGCGGTTTCGTTTTGCGCCTGGCGGATCTGTTCGTTGGTGGCCTCTTCAGGCGTCGTGCCCACGGCCGCCAGCTTTTTCCTGAAGATGTGCGCAGCGGTCATGGCCAGGAAGGTGCCGGTGCCGCTGGAGCAGTCCATGATGCGTTCGCCGGGTTGCGGGTCGAGCATCTCCACCGCCATTTCGGCCACGTTGAGCGGCGTAGGGTAGCGGCCCTCGCGGCCGTCCATCACGCTGCGGGCAACCGCACGGAAGGCCTCGGTACGGTAACGTGGCTGGGTTTCGCTCAGTGAGTAACGGGCCAGCTCCATGACCACGCGGGCGGTCTCGTGGGGTTCCAGCGTCAGATCCCAGCCACGGGTCAGCAGGTTCGGTTGCCAGGCCTTGGCGGCGGCAATGGATTCGGTGATGCGCTGGGCAATGGCCTGTTGGCCCGCCTCGGTGAAAGGCTCGTCACCCCTGATCCAGAACTTGCGCTCACCGGTGGGCAGGGTCTCGTCATGGATCTTGGCCAGCATCAGCACGGCCAACTGCTTGAAGGAATCCTTGTGATCGAGACCAAGATTCCGGTTCAGATATTGACGGCAGCGCATCAGGGCGTCTTCCAGATCTTCCGCTTCGGCGCTGACCTGAATGACACCGCCGGTGCGATCGAGATCGGAGGTGCGTTCGCCCGGAACCGGCCAGACACCCAGCGGTTTGGGCCGGACTTCAAATCGGGTGCGCTCGACCTGGAACAGGAACTCTTCTTGACCGTTGGTCCACATGCCCAGCGTCGCGCCCGGGATCAGTTCCAGCAGCTCCTTGAGCTCGCGCAGGTCGGCGTCGGCCTCGGCAATGGAGCGGAGCTTGTCTCGCTTTTTCTGATTTTTGCAGACGATGATCCGCTGCAGGTTGTCGTTATTGTGCTCGGCATCGGGGCGGAAAATCGCGATGTCGATGCGCTTGCGCCCCTGGCCGGGGATCTGCGGGTTGTAGTTGACCTCCAGATCGTTTCGGTCAAAGCCATAGCTCTCGATGAGCTGGCGCAGAACTTTCTGCACCAGCAGCTTCTTGGCCGAGGCGCTTTCCTTGTTGCCGGTCAGGATGTCGATGAAAAAGTTATCCGGGCCGCTCTCTTCGGCAGCATCCTGCGGGGTCTCGATGATGTCGTCTTGATCGCTCACCCGTTCTGCTCCTTGAGAAATTCGCGGTACTTCTCAGCGATGACCGGCAGATCGTTGTCCTCGATCTTTTCACTGCGGGTCAGGGTCCGTTCCACGAAGCGCCCGCCGATACGGATGCGCTCGATATGCTGCTTGGGCTCGACAATCTCTTCGCCGTCCGGGGTGCGCTTGTAGAGTTTGTTACCACGGCGGTCGAAGCCAACCTTGTCGGCAACGGCCATGAAGACTGGGTATTCCTCGGCACGACCTAGGGCCTCGCGATGCTTCTCCTGGTCGTCCTTGCGGCGCAGGAACAGCAAGCTGGTGAGGATGTTGACGTTGGCTTCGGCAATGAAGGCTTCTACCGGCAGGTCGACGGAAGCAAGCACCTGCGTTTCGCGCATGATCCACCAGCGGATGTATTCCGCGGCCGGATTGCCGAGAACTCCGTCGGGAAGAACGATGCCCATGCGGCCGGTTCCCGGCTTGAGCCACTTGATGCAGCGCTCGATAAAGAGAATTTCGGGGGCAACGCTGCCCTTGAGGACGCCGGTGTTGCGGAACCCGCCTTCGCCGTCCGGCTCCCAGCCATGAGCCAGCTCGTACTGCTCCAGAATGTGCTTGTCCGTAATCGGGATGTCGGAGCCGAAGGGAGGGTTGGTGGCGATGATATCCACCGACGCCAGCGGGATCTCCTTCTTGACGCTGGGCAGGTCGGCTAGATGCCCCAGCGGAAACTCCAATGAGTTGATGTTGTAGATATGTCCACGGCCATCGCCCGCCAGCACCATGTTCATCTGAGCGGCGCGGATCAGGAACGGGTCGAAGTCGGTGCCGAAGACATTGGCGGCGGCATACTCTTTCAGCCGTTCGTGGATGTTCAGGAACTCGGTGGTGTTCTCGTTTCCGGCCTGGATGTTTTGCTCTTCGCGGAACTTCTTCAGCATGTGCCCCAGGGTCGCGACCAAGAAGCCGCCCGTGCCACAGGCCGGGTCCAGCAGAGTCTCGGTCTCTTTGGGGTCGAGCATCTCAATGACCAGCTTCACGACGCCTCTAGGAGTGAAATACTGGCCCCGGTCGCCACGCAGGTTAACGCCAACCAGCTCCTGGTAGGCCACGCCCTTGGCATCGACGTCAGTTCGGGTGAAGTCGTACTTGGCCAGTTCCGAAACGATAAAGGCCAGCGCCCGGTCGGAGAGAGTGATCTCCTCGTTGCCTCGGAAAATATTCTTGTACTGCTTCTTGACCTCGGTGAAGAGCTCCTCGATCCGGACGCGGATGGCTTTGCGCCCTTGTGGCTCGAACTGCTCCTTGGGTCCAGCCCAGAAACGGCGCTGCCAGGCCTGCCGCTGCTTGGCACGCAGGTTCTCGTCGTGCATCTTGCAGAATATTAGGTACAGGAATTGCCAGAAGGCGGCGTCCTTGGGCATGCCCTCGTTGCCATGAATGAAGTTGTGGCAACGCCGGAAGGTGATCTTCAGCATCTCGTTGTCGGCGACACGGGTATGGGCATCGGAGATGACCTCCTTAGTGCCGACCGACTCTTCGGCCATCGGCCAGTCGCCGATGGGGTTGCACTTGGTTTCGAAGCGCTTTTGCTCTTTCTCGACAAAGAAGAACTCCAGGCCGTTGGTCCACAAGCCGTACTGAACGGCATCGACCTCGCGCATGATGGTTTCGATCTCTTCGAGGTCTTTGGCGGCCTGCTCGTAATCGCGGATGCGCATGGCATTTTTGCCGACGTTCGGTTCTTGGCGGCAAATCACTGCGCGGCTGAGATTCTCAATTGTGTGGTCCTTGCCGTGGTGGAAGATGGCCACATCCACCTTCTTGCGCCCGCCAATGGAGAAATCCAGCTCCATGTCTTCCGGAGAGAATCCGTATTCATGGATCAGGGCACGAACTACCCGCTGCCGAACGAGCTCTTTCTTCGTTTCCTTGATCTGTCTGCCGGAAACGTAATCGAGCGTGTATCCAGCTGGGATGGTGTTCTCGGCCTGCTTGTTCTTCTTTCTGCTCATATAAAAACTCCGCTCACCGAGGCTGGGGTCATTTCTGGTCTTCCTCGCCGAAATCATGGGTTGTGTGTTTCTGCTGCTCTATCCATGTATCGATGTCCTTTCGGGCGAATCGCCACTGACCTCGCACCTTGAACGCAGGTAGTTCTCCAGCCTGGGCCATGGAGTAGACCGTCTTCTCGCCGACCTTTAAGAGCGTGGCGACCTCTTTAACCGTGAACACTTCTTCCCCAAGCATCTGTTCGCTCCTGAAAAGTGACGACGTGGGCAGGTTGGCCGGCATGGTCCTGGCCCAAGATCGGCAGGAAAGAGCAAACTTTACCAAACAATGGAGTAGTCTACTAAGCGTGTTAAATGTTGCACAACACTAAACACCTGAGGTAGGATGCGCGGTATGAGTAGCTTTGGAGAGACGATTCGCGACCTTCGGGTGGCACAGAGCCTTGGCTTACGCGAGGCGGCAGGCTTAGTCGGCATTTCGCCGGCCTACTTGAGCCGTATCGAGCGTGGTAAGGAGTCTCCGCCTAGGCCTGAGGTCATCAAAGCTCTAGCGAAGGTGCTGGCGGCAGATCCCGACGTGTTGTTCCGCCTATCGCCTTCGACTGACCCTGAAGTCGTCGACTACTTGCACACGCAGCCTGAAGCGATGGCTTTAGTGCGATACCTCAAGGAGGCGTCATTGCCCGCAGAGGACGTCGCAAAGTTGTTGGAGCTTGCCGAGTCGCTGTCTCGCCCTACCAAGTAGAGAACTGGGCAGGAGGCCTGCAGCAGGCGGCCCGAGTGGATAGTGAGGTGTTGCGATTTCAGTGGGAGCGGCTTCAATGCGCGGGGGATACGCATGGCACGAATCAGAAAAATCCAGATCGCCAACTTCCGCGGCATCCAGCTGCTGACCTGGTGCCCGACGCCTGGCATCAACTGCCTGATCGGTCCGGGCGACAGCGGCAAGTCCACGGTGCTGGACGCGATCGACCTATGTCTGGGGGCCAGACGCAATGTCCAGTTCTCGGATGCGGACTTCTTCGGCCTGGACATCACAACCCCAATCAGCATCACGCTGACGCTCGGCGACCTCGATGACAGCATGAGGACGCTGGAGGGCTTTGGTGCATTCCTGCGCGGGCCGGGGCACCACGCCGACACTGGAGTTCTGGACAGTGGGGAGATGTTCATTCGAAGCGCTGGCGCGCAGCAGCTCGAAATCGCCGCTTCACGGGCATGATGAACCGGCAGGGAAGAGGAACAAGAAATGCAGAAGCCCGCCGCACAGCAGAAGACCGTCCTGGAGACGATTCTGGACTGGTCAAAGGATCGTCCACTCTGGCAGCGTGACGCCCTGCGCCGCATCATCGCAAACGGCCGTCTGACGGACGCCGATATCGGCGAACTCGTGGACCTTTGCAAACAGGGCAAAGGTCCACCCGTAGGCGCGCTGAAAGCGGTACCGCTGGAGAAGGCCCACCTCCCGGCCAACCCCGGTCAGACCGCTGCGGTATCGCTTCTGTCGATCGCCGACGTGACCGGCGTGAACAACCTTGCCGCCGGCCAGACCCTCGGCTTCGAGCCGAATGGAATTACGATCATCTACGGCGACAACGGTGCGGGCAAGTCCGGCTACGCACGCATCCTGAAGCGTGCATGTCGTGCAAGGCATGCCGGAAAAATCGAACCCAATGTGTATGCCGATCAGCCCCCGAAGCACGTCGGCGCGAACATCGCGTACGGGGTCGGCGGTGTGCCGCAGCCGGTCGAACAGTGGCAGAACGGCACAAATCCGCATGCAACGCTGTCTGCAGTGAGCGTGTTCGATAGCGACTGCGCCTCAGTGCATATCCGCGAGAAGAACGAAGTTGCATTCCGGCCCTTTGGTCTGGACGTACCGGATGAGCTTGCTGCAGCCTGTCAGGCGGTGAAGGATGCTCTCGCAGCTGAACAGAAGCAGCTTGAGAAGGCCCGCAATCCGATCTTTGCGGCGCCGACCTGGAAGGCCACCACGGCCGTGGGGAAGGCGCTTGCCGCGCTGAACGCCAACACAGACGCAAAGAAGATTGAAGCCCTGGCGGCGCTCTCGGCAGACGAAAGCGCCCGTCTTGAGCGTCTGCGGGAAGACCTGTCGAAGAATCCGACCAAGGCAGCGGCGGAACAGACCGTCAAAGCCGACAACGTCATGCGGCTGATTACCGTGGTGAACAGCGTTGCAGCCAGAACCACCGATGAGGAGCTGCTGGCAGCCGCTGCCCTCGCCAAGGACGCACAGTCGAAACGGGACGCTTCACGTCTTGCCGCGGAGAAGGCCTTCACGGGCGAACCCATTGCCGGGGTCGGCGGCGAGACATGGCGGGTGCTTTGGGATTCCGCCCGACGCTACTCAACGGAGATCGCATACCCCGGACAGCCGTTTCCGCCGTCGGCCGAAGACGCGCATTGCATGCTTTGCCAGCAGCCATTGGAAGCTGAGGCACGTGCACGAATGGCACGCTTCGAGGACTTCATCCAGAAGGACACGGAACAGCTGGCACGCGAGGCAGAGAAGGCAGCTCAGACCGCACGTCAGACCATAGCTGCCGGAGCAATCGGCACGCGGGCGGTGAAGGCCAGTCTTGATGAGCTGGGCCTCCAGAATGTGGCGCTGCAGCAGCAGACGCGCCGCTTCATCGCCGCAGCCCGGCTGCGGCGCCACGTTCTGCTCAAAGCCCTGGGCGGAAACGGCGAGGTACAGCTTCCGCCCGTTCCACAGTCGCCGCTGCCTGATCTCAGCCAGCTTCAGACCACGATCCGCAACTACGCCGCCGAACTGCGCAAGTCCGCTGACGCGGACGAACGCAAGAAGCTCGAAGCCGATTTCGCCGAGCTGAGCGACCGCGCGCTGCTCGCCGGCATGCTGCATGTCGTCACTGACGAAATCCAGCGGCTGAAGACCATCCGGTTTCTGACCGAGTGTGCGGGCGATACGGCGACGAACACCATCACCAAGATGGGCAATGACATTGCCGACACCGTGATTACGCCTCGGCTGCGCGACAGATTTCAGGAAGAGATTGTCAGGCTTGCCGCCTCGAAGGTTCGCGTCGAAATCGTGCGCTCCGGCGGCAAGTACGGCTCACCGCAGTATCAGGTGCGCCTCTTCGCCAAGCCGGATGCCAAGGTCCACGAAATCCTGAGCGAAGGGGAAAAGACCTGCGTGGCGCTGGCCGCCTTCATGACCGAGCTTGCCACCGCGATGCACCGCTCTGCTCTGGTCTTCGATGACCCGGTGTCCTCGTTGGACCATCGCTGGCGTGGGCAGGTGGCCAAGCGTCTCGTGGAAGAAGCGGAGAACCGTCAGGTCATCGTCTTCACGCACGATCTGGTGTTTGTGAACGATCTGAATGACCACGCGACGAAGACCGGGCGGGCAGTGCGGCTCACGACGCTCAGTCGTGGCGCCGCGGGAGCCGGTATGGTGGCCGACGGCCTGCCCTGGAAGGCCCAGAGCGTCGAAGATCGCATCGACAAGCTGGAGAAGGCGGCGCGTGCGGCAAAGCTGCTGCATGACAACAACCAGGAAGATGAGTACGCGGTCGAGGTCGCAAAGCTCTACAACGCGCTGCGCGCCACATGGGAGCGCGGCCTGGAGGACATTGCTTTCGTCCGCGTTATTCAACGCCACAGGGACTACATCAATGCCAAGGACCTGAAGAAGGTCAGTACGCTCACCGAGGCTGACTGCGATGCTTTCGCCGCGGGATTCAAGAAGTGCTGCGACATTGTTGACGCACACGATCCGTCCAGCGGCAGGAATGCCGCGCCACCACCACCTACTGATCTCTTTCAGGACATCCAGGCATTGAAAGACTGGGCCGTGTCTCTGCGAGACAGGCAGAAGAAGGTTTCCTAGCGCGGAGTCTCTCGCACACATGCTGACGTTGTTTGTGCAGAGAGGTGTCTAGCTGATTCATGCGTACGGCCGCACAGCGTCTTTTCTACAGGTACTTTTTGAAGCTACTGGCCGCTATGTTCATTGCCACCCCGAGCATTGCCGCGCTGGGCAGCAGAACCATCAAAGGGTGCAACGACACCGGCAGCGCCAGATAGGTCACCCACGGCAGCACCGCCAGCGGCATTAAGGCCGCCTTAGCTCGGTGGTAGACGAAGCCAGATTCCCGCCCCGCGCCGAACTTGCGGATGTCGCGGCGAACCAGTCCATCGACCAAGCCGACGAAGGCCGCTAGCAGGAACAGCGGCAGTGTGAGCACCAAGACCAGAAGGCGGACGATGAACGTCAGAACGGTGAAGCCGGCGGCAATCAGATAGCGCTCGGTCCAGACATAGACCTGGGCTAGGTAATAGCGGAAGTCCCGGTGCGCGCCTCGGCTGGGTGCGCTGGCCTGCGCCGAGGCGTCGCGCATCCAGTCCAACAAGCCCGTCTTCACGAAAACCCACTCGTAGGTGCCCTCCACCAGCCAGCGCGCGGTGCGTCCCGGCTCCTGCACGACGGCGCTCCGGGTGAAATGGGTGGAGAGCTGGTTCAGTTCGTAGTCGAGCATGCCCTGCGCGTGGCGCCAGCCCTGGTCTGGCCAGAACAGGTGCATACCAACGCATTCGATGACGATGGACAGCAGCAGCGAGGCGACCAGCACGCCGAACAGGCGCCATGGCAGCGTGACCACGCTGGCGACCAGTCCGCGTTGGCGTGCCTGCTGTCGCTCGGCGGTCGCGGCGGGCTCTTTCACGATGGCGCCTCTTCATCCAGCGTGCCTTCTTTCACTTCCTCGGCCAGATCCGCTGGCAACGCGTCGTCGTCGTGCAACCGGAGCAGCCCGTTGCCCTCCCACCATTCGCCCGCCTCGGCGTAGTGCTGGCGCATGTAGCCGGCCAGTTGTTGCAGGTCCCGGGGCATGGCTTCGTCCGGATCGGGCGCTGGCAACGGCATGCGGACCTTCCACAGGTTACCGCCTTCGATGAGGGCGAAGCACTGCCCCTTGGGCAGGCCGACCACGTGCGCAGGCTCGATGAGCGGCACGCTCGACGTGCTGATGCGGTCCTGCGCGTTGCTCGTGAAGTCGGTCGGGCCGTGGATGTCGGAACTGTCGGTGGCGCCGCTGACCAGGGTGGTGGTGTAGACCTCCACCTTCGGCAGTTGCCGTGTCAGCAGTTCGGCGGTGGCGGTCTCGCGCACCCGCAGCATGAACAGGTTGTTGAAGTTGCCGATGACCTGGCCGGCCTTGGCGCGATTGCCGATGCGCGCCTCGATGTCCGAGAGCGTCTGCGTATAGGCCGTGACCTGCATGCCTGCACCGCCACCCTTGTTGATGAGCGGAATGAACTCATCGCCCATCAGTTCGTTGAACTCATCCGCATGAACGTTGATGGCGACCTTGGCATTGGCCGATGCCCCCGGCAAGCCGTCGTCGATGCCGTGCTTGTAGATGTGCCCCGCCACCGACACCAGATCGCTGAACATGCTGTTGCCGACGGCCGCCGCCACTTCGGCGTCGGACAGCGCATCCAGACCCACATAGACCACGGCCCGCTTCCTGATGATCTGCATCCAGTCGAAGATCGGGCGCGGGTCGGACAGGTCGGAATAGTTCGGGGCGAGCAGTTGCGCAATCTTGCCGGTGGTGAGCTTCTCCAGCAGCGGTAACAGCGAAGCGACGATCTTGTCGAAGTAAGTGCGGTCGTAGCGCACCGCAGAGCGCAGGCCGTCGAGCACCGCGTCATAGGTTCGCGTCTGCGACAGGTACTGCTCCAGTGCCACCACCCGCTTCTCTCGCCCGACCATATGGCGCGGGATGGTCTTGTCGTTGAGGCGTCCTTCGAGCTGGACGATCACCTCCCAGGCCTTGGGCTCGGTTCGGGCAAAGAAGTGCTGGGCGTACTCGATGAACAGCGCGTCGATGTTGACGACGTGGCGCTGGATCAGCAGGTAGTCCGGGCGCTGCCCCAGTTCCACCAGGGCGCGCGCGATGATGTTGACGAAGCGCCAGGCGAACTCTCGGAACGCGGCGCTGTTGCCTTCGCCGGAAAGCTGCCCCGCGATGCGGGTGGCGACTTCCGAGATGCGCCCGAACCGGCCCACGGCGTTGTAGCGTGCCGAGATGTCGGGCCAGCCCAGGTGGAAGACGTACATCTCACCCTCGCGTCCGGCGCGCCTGGCCTCGACATACATGCGCTTGAGCAGGTCGGCATCGCCCTTGGGATCGAAGACGATCACCACCTCATGCTCGCCCTGGATCTTGCGACGGATGTCCTGGGTGATGAACAGTTCGGCCAGGCGCGTCTTGCCCACGCGCGTGGTACCGAGCACCAGGGTGTGGCCCACACGCTCGCCCAGCGGCAGGGTGACGTCGGTTTCGTGCGGCTCTATGCCATGCAGGCGCGGCATGCCACCCACTGGCGGCAACGGCCGGACGGGGTTGAGCGGGCTGTCCCAGGCCAATGCCCGCGCCAGCCTGGGCAGCGGCGGCGGCGCGAACTCCAGCCGCTCCTCCAGGCGGCGCGCTAGGCGGTAGAACGTCGTCGGTTCGGCGTAGCGCCGGAACTCGGGCTTGTAGGTCTGCGTCAGCCGATGGGTGTGTCGTTGCTCCCAGCGGAAGCCACGCCCAACGAACAGGCGGTACTGGCTCACCGGCACGTCACGGCTCGTCATCACGTAGCGTGGCAGACGACGGATGTGGCGGCGGTAGCGCAGGATGGCCCAGGCGTCGCGCAGGCGGACCGCGCCGAAGGCCAGGAAGGCCAGCCCGCTGCCGAGGCCGAGTACCGGATTCAGCGCGAGCGACCACGGTGCCACCACGCACACCACCGCGGCGCCTGCGCATACGGCAACGGTGTATAGCTCCACCGCTGGCCGCAGCAGGACTTCGACGGCGTGCGGCTGGGCCATCGGGCCTTCCTCACTGTTCGATGCCGGTGGCGGTCACCAGCACCGGGTAGTGGCGCAGCCCCAGGCGCCCGGCCAGTTCGTCCCCGGACGCCGGCGCCAGCATCAGCCCGGGCGCCAGGGCACGCAGTGCCGCAAGTGCCTGCGGTGACTCGACCTGGACCACCAACCCGACGGCCCCGAGCTCGCGCAGCGCCGGGGCACGCTGGCGCAGCCAGGCATGGGAGCGCTGGTCATCACCAACCAGGAACATCGGCGTGAGCCCCGGCGCCTGGATCGCCCGGGGCGCCACATCGCCAGGGGCCAAATGGGCCGAACGCACTGGCAGCATGGCCGCCTCGCCAGAAGGCCCTTCGGGCAGGCGTGGCATCTCGATCCTGGGTGATGGCCTGCTTCCGGTGCGCGGTTGCAGGTCCAGGGCTTGGTAGTAAGGCAGCGCGGAGGCACCGCCGTGATCCTCGACGATGATCAAGGGCGGCGATTGTGCGAAAGCGGCTGGCACGGACACGAGCGGCAGCAAGCGGATCAGCCACCGCGTAGCCGGACGGAAGATTCGAGGCTTCATGGCAGGGTTCTCCGGGTATCCGCGCCCCGCGCTGGCTCGCCCAGTACGCGGGCCAAGTGGCGGCCAACACTCTGTCGGTAGCGCGCAGCGGGTGCGCCACCAGCGGGACGGTGGTAGCGGCCGATCGTGATCAGCCAGTCCTGGCCCGGCGCGTGCTGCTCGCGCAGGATCTGCGCGGCCAGCGCCAGGTTCTGATAGGGATCGAGCAGTTCGCAGGGGTGGTCGTAGCGGTGGCGCTGGTAGCCCAGGTTGATCTGGCCCAGGCCGGCGTCGATGCGGGTGCGCGGCACGTCGCGCAATGCCTGGTGCAGGCCGGCGCAGGCCTCGGTGCGGGTGGCGAATCGACGCGATGCCCCGGCCACGTTGAGCGTCCAGGGCCAGGGCACGAGGCGGCCGTGGTACCGGGCGCCACTCTCCTGCAAGGCCACGGCGTATAGCACCGCTGCCGGGATGCCCGCGCGCTGTGCCGCGAACTGGTAGGCCGGCGGCGGGACCTCCTTGGCCTTCGCCTGGCCGAGCGCCCAGCAAGCCAGCAGCAGGAGCGCGAGACGCGCGAGGCCTACTGTCGCTGCCATTGGCCGCCGACCTGGCGTACGACGGCGGGCAGTTCGCCCTGCAGGCCGAGGGACAGCCAGCGGCCACCGTCGTGGTTGAGGGTGATGTGCCGGGCGCGCACCTTCGCCGGGTCGATACGGGCCCGGCGTGCCCATTCACGGATGCGCGCGTCGTCGGCGCGACTGCCGACGACATAGACATCGAACTCGACGCCCGACGTCTGCAGCCGCTGCACGGCCTGGTCGCAGGCGGTACAGCCGTCCTTCACGAAGATGGCGGTTCGGTCGGTGCCTGATGCGATGGCGGTGCTCGCGCCGGTCGGCTTGGCCCCGGGTAGGTTGACCCTCGCCATGCCCGGCGCGATCCGTTGCCAGGCGGCGTCGTAGGCACGCTGGTAGGCCAGCGTCTTCTCGACCCGCCGGGCTTCGGCCCGAACCTGCAATTCCGCGTAGCGGCGGCGCTCCTCGTCGGAACGTGCTTCGATGCCGAGGGCGGTGAGCGGGTCGAGGCTGGGCGAGTAGACGCCCAGCGGCCCCTGCATCAACTCGCGATAGCGCGTCCATTCATCCGTGCTCAGCCCCCAGTCCTTCGCCCGCTGTTCGTCGCTGCGAGCGATGGCCGCAGGCACTTCACGGCTCGGCGCCGTCCTGGCCGCGGTGGTTGCGCCGGTGGGCTGCGCGAGCGCCGCCTGCATGGCGGAGGCGGCCAGCAATGCAACCAGCAACGGCGGGGTCAAGTGGCGCGGGACCATCGGTGTGGGCCTCCTTATCGGGGCGGGATGGGCAGCCTGCGGATCTCGTCTCCCTGCCGGAAGAAGGCGCCATCGCGCTCGATCCCGTCCAGTCGCCAGCCACCCTCCGACTCTCCGGCGCGCAGCAGGCGGACATCGGCCAGCCCGGTGCCATCGGCAGGCATCACCGACACGAAGTGTTCTCCCGCACGCAGTTCCACTCCGATCAGGCGGAATGAAGGCTCAACAGGCTTGGGTTGGGCCGCCACAGGTTGGGATGGCCGTGGTGCGGGCAGCTTGGGCTGGCGCGAGACCGGGCGGGCTTCCAGTCGCGTGACGCGGGTTTCCAATGCGTGCAGCGCATCGGTCGCGGCGTGATGGGCCTGCGCCAGCTCGATCGCCGCCAGCCGTTGGTCCAACGCCGCGGTGTCCTGCTCGTAGCGCGCCTGCGGCAAGGCGGCGGGCTGAGTGTGGCGTTGTTCGATCCGATGCGAGAGGCCGTCCAGTCGGGATTCGAGCAGGGACACCTGCGCGGTGGGCGCGAAGGCCTGGGTCTGTTCCGCCAGCCCGGACAAGGCCATGTGATCCACCAGCACCACCGCGCTGACGAGCAACAACCAGGTTGCGGCCGCGACCCGCAGCAGCGTCGTGCGCTGGCCCGTCGCCGAGTCCCGGATGGTCATGGCGAAACCTCCCGGATCAGCGGAGGGGGCTCCGCCGAACGGTTGATTTCCGGTGGCTTGGGCTCGTGCGGCGTATGAGCCTCCCTGAGGCTGCGGATGAAGCACACCTTCCGCTCGCCGTCGTCGACCTGCAGATCCCAGGCGGGGCCGGCCAGGGTCAAGAGCGCGTCGCGCAGCAGGACCGGGCCGAGCCGGTAGTGAGCCGCCGGCAGCGGCAAGGCCAACAGATCGGCGGACTGCTCATCGCACAGCCGGTAGCCGGAACGCAGAACGAGGTGCCGGAGGGCATCCCCGACGGTGGCGCCCAGCGTGCCGGGGATCTCCACATCCACCACCTGCAGCAACAGGTCGTGCTGGGCCGCTGTGGGCGCGAGTTCGACCAGGGTGTAGCGGCCATACCGCGTCACCGGCACGAACTCCATCACGGCTTCGGGCGCGATGTCGGTGACTTTGGATACGGGCGTCGGTGGCACGGCGTTCGTCATCGCGCAGCCGCTGGCGATGGCGGCCAGGAGCAAGCCGGGCAAACGGATCAGATGGCTGCGTCCGGCAATACGGAAGAGCTGGCGGGATGGGCGCATGGATCGGTGTCCTGAAACAACGAGCCATCACCATCGCCGCGCCGGCCCTTTGTCACAGCAAACAAAGCGAATCCGTCGGCTCCCGATTTGCCGAAAGCAATGCCGGCAACCGCGCAGTCGCCAGGACGCATGTCGGGATCATGCCGCGGCGAATGGTCGTGCCGGGGCGATCTCGCCGCCTACCGCCGCGTCCGATCGTTGATCACGATATAGAAGACAGCCGGCTCGCCGCCTTGATTGCGAAATTCATGCACGCAATCCGAAGGAAAGAACAACGTATCTCCGGCAGCGACGTCGAAGCGCCTTCCGTCGATGACCACGGCAAGCGCCCCCTCATGCACGACGAGAAACTCCTCCACGCCCGCATGGTGCGGGGGAAACTCGACGGACTTGCCCGGTGGCAACACGTTGAAGGCCAGATCTACCGCGCCGTCCTCGAACAGCGGCGAAAGAGAACGGCGTTCGAAGCCGGAAGCGGGGTCGTGATAGACCGCCTGGCGCTCCCTGCCATGCAGCCTGGGCTGGCGCGCATGGAATCCCCCCAGGAGTTGAGACAGGCTGACCTGCAATGCCGCGGCAAGCTTGCCCAGCACCGTGGCAGTGGGCACCGAGGCGCCACGTTCGATCTTGGAGATCATCGCGCGGCTCACGCCCGACAACGCCCCGAGCCGATCGAGGGTGAGCTGCGCCTCCAGGCGCAGACGTCGAAGATTGGCCGGGAGCGCTTCGGCGCGCTCACCTTTCGGCCTGGTCTGGGGAGCGGAGGAGTTCGGCATGGGCCGCGATCAAGTCAGGATGAATGCGTGGGGTCCCGATGGCGCTGAAATCGATCGCGCCACGAATTTCTACTATAGTAGAAATTCTCAACTTCAAACAGGAGCATGGCCATGCGTCTTCTGGTGCTGGGTGCAGGTGGGATCGGGGGCTATTTCGGCGGGCGTCTGGCCGCGGCCGGCGTGGACGTGCGTTTCCTGGTCCGGCCGAGACGCGCCGCACAACTCGCCGAGACCGGGCTCGTCATCAAGAGCCCTTTGGGTGACCTGACCCTTACCGTGAAAACAGTCGTCGAGGCACCGCCGTCCGTGGATGTCGTGCTGCTGGCCTGCAAGGCCTACGATCTTGAGGGCGCGATGGCCGCCATCGCGCCGGCCATCGGCCCCTCGACATGCATCGTTCCGCTGCTCAATGGGGTGCGGCATCTGGATCACCTGGATGCGCGCTTCGGCGCCGAGCGCGTTCTGGGCGGCCTGTGCCACATCGGTGTTGCGCTCGGCCCGGCCGGTGAAATCCAGCATCTCAACACGCTGCAGCGCCTCGCCCTCGGTGCACGCACCCACAGCCAGCAGGACGCGGCGCAGGCGCTGCATGAATTGGTGGAGCGCGGCGGTTTCGCACCGGTGTTGAGCCAAGACATCCTGCAGGAGATGTGGGAGAAGTTCGTATTCCTCACGACCTATGCCGGCATGACCACGCTGATGCGCGCGCCCGTTGGCGCAATCGTGCAGGCACAAGATGGCGAAGCGCTGGTGCGCCAGATGCTTGGCGAATGCGTGGCGACCGCCGCCGCCTCAGGGTACATCCCATCGCAGGACGCCTATGCCCGCATGTTCACAACGTTGTCCGAGCGCGGGTCCACCGGCACCGCATCGATGCTGCGCGATCTGCAACGTGGTGGCCCCACCGAGCATGAGCACATCATTGGGGACATGCTGCGTCGTGCGCATGAAGCTCGACTGGATGCGCCGCTGCTGAGGGTGAGCCTTGCACACATGCAGGCCTACGAGGCGACCCGCATGGCCCATGGCGGTGGATGAGGCCCTGTCTTCCGCTTCCCGGATCGATGTCACCGTCTGGATGACCAAAAAAGAACGGCTCCCGGAGGAGCCGTTGAAGTGAAGCAGTGAGGTTCAGCACACCAACTGTCGTGCCAGCGCGACTTCCACCGAGTCTCCGTCCTGATTCAGGACATCAAGCCCGGACTCCGGCACGTCGCCCGACGTGCTTTGCGACACCATGATCTTCCGGGCCATCAACCCCAGGCAGGTCATCTGCGAGGAGTTGGCGTAGCCCAGGTAGATCACGCGCACCGGCTGCTTCTGGCCGATGCGCCATGAGCGCCGGGCGGCCTGCTGCAGCGAATACACGTTGTAGCCGGACTGGAGGAATACGATGGTCGGGAACTCCAGCAGGTCCAGGCCGGTTTTCACCAGCTCGGGATTGGTGATGAGCACGTCGATGCCACGGTCCAACTGCTCGGCGATCCAGTCCTCGCGGCGGGAAGCATCCACGCTCGCGCGCAGTACCGCCACCTTGAAGCCTTCCTGCTCCAGCAGCACCCTCAAGCGCGACGTGGTGTCGCGCGTGCCGGTGTAGACCGAATAGACCAGGGTCTTGCGACCCTCTGCCTTCTCCCGCTTGCAGATCTCGATCAGCTCGCGTTCCTTAGGCATCACCTCCAGCTCGTTGAACTGAGCCGGCACGAACGCCAAGGTGCTGCGCGTGCGCGGATGCACCACCGTCTCCGACCGGAAGCAGCAGTCCGGCCAGGCCAGCAGCACGTTGAGGACCACACCGAGCAGCGTCGTGTCGCGCTTCGCCAGGGCCTGCTTCAGCTCCTGGGTCAGGCGACCCGCCAGATCGCGGTAGGCCGCGGCTTGCGCCGTGTCCATCGCGACTTCGCGGAACTCCTCGTCGTAGGGCGGCAGCACGTTGCCACCGATGTCCTTCAACTTGAGGAAGACCGTGAACGGCAGGACGCAACGCAGCACGCCCTTGGGACCGAAACCCGGCGCCTTGACCGTGCGCACCGATACCTTGGTGCCTTTGGCCGTCTTGTGCGCCGTGCCGGTGCTCTCGGAGTAGATGTCCTTCAAGACACCGTGATCGCGCATGAACGCCATCGCGGCCGACGTCATGCTGCCGCTCTTCGTCGGCCGGTAGCCGTCTTCGATCATCCGCCCCGGCAGGGCTCGGAACAGCAGGTGGAACAGGTCGTCGCCGTAGCCGCCCATCAGTGTGCCGGTGAGCAGCAGCGTCTTGCGCGCCTTGGCCGCCAACACCCCCATGGCCTGGCCCTGTGCGGAGCCGCCGTTCTTGTACTCGTGTGCCTCGTCGGCGATGAGCAGGTCGAACGTGCCTTGGGGAAGCTGCCTCTTGATGAACTCGGACGGCTGGTAGCCGCCCTCGCCGAAGCCGAACTCCATGTTGGCCATCGCGCGTTCCATGCGATGGGCTTGCCGGTCCGAGAAGACCAGCTCGCCGTTGCCATCCATCAGGTTGATGAACTCGTGGATGTTGTCCCCGAGCATCGACGCGAGGAAGGCGTCACCGAACTTCTGCATCAGCTTCTGCGCGGTGACTTCGCCTATGGTAGGAATGCGCTTCAGTGCCTTGAGCACGGTCGAGGACTGGTCGCTGGCGGACAGGGCTCTGGGACGGATCAACGACCACAGCGGTGCACGGCAGTGGCTGCACTTGCGGCGGGACTCCTCGGCTTCGAGTTCGACCGGGTTGATCGGCTCGCCGTCGAGGTCGGTGATGACATGCCCGCAATCCGGGCAGGCCCCCACGTCGCCGTGAGGCGTGCGCCGCCGAACGAAGACAGGTTTCCAGTGGAACCCCATCCGCATCCGCACGCGGCCCAGGACGAAGAACTCCTGGCCCTGGGCCGGCACGCCCAACTGCTCGCGCAGTTTCAGCAGCTTGACCAGCGTGTCCGGGCCGTTGAGCACCCAGACCTTGGCACCGGCCACCGTCTCCTGAATCTCGCGCCGCCACTTGTAGACCAGGTGGGGTGGCGAGAGCACCAGGGTACGGCGGTAGCCTTCGGCGTTGAGCACGGCTGCGGTGGCAATACCCACCGTCGTCTTGCCGCAGCCCATCTCGCCATTGACGATCGCGGCACGTTCGCCGCGGTCGACCAACAGCTCGGTGACGGCGTGGACCACATCGGCTTGCGCCGGGAACAGCTTGCGCTTCAGCGCGGCGAGGATCAATTGCCGATGCACCCGCACTTGGCCGGTGTAGACCGGAGGATTGGCGCGGTTGAGCGAGTCGAGCAACTCGTCGCCGAACTCGGACACGAAGTCCTGCAGGCTGAGCGTGAGGGGTGAAGCGGCCGCTTCGAGGAGGTCGCGCTGCACAGCGGTTTCGGGAACGGTTTCGAGATCGAGGGACATGGTGATGCTCCAGAGCAATGGGGCATGCACCTCCCCCACGGGGCGGTGACATGCCCCTGGGTGGGAAGAAAGAAGCGGCGCGAGGCCGCTGGATGTGGATCAGTATTCGCTGGGCAACAGCAGCGTGGTGACGCTGCGATCCCATTCGGTGATGATCCAGAGCTTCAGGTCGCGCGTGACCTGGTAGGACGAGAACAGACGATCCTCGCCGGACTTCAGCGCGGCATCGTTCTGCCGTTGATCGCTGTCGTCCAGGTCGCCCCAGTCGCCATGAAGATGGCGACGCAGGTACGCGCTGGGATTGAGCCGGCCCTGTCGGACCAGCTCGTCGACGCCGGCGGTCATGACCACTTGCCCGGGCGAAAAGCGTGCTTGTGATGCGAGGTTGAGGATTGCGAGTGCCATGGTGGTTTCTCCTTCTGGAAGAAGGGGCCACGGCACCCCATCGGGGGCAACGTGACCCCGGTGGGTGGATGAAAGCGACGGCGAACCGTCAGGGAACAGGGATCAGCGGATGGTCAGCACTTCGCCCCACGTGGGCGAGCCCAGCGTCAAGTCCCATGCACGAATGACCGGCACGAACTTGTCGGTGAGGATGCGCGTCTCGGCCACGGAGCCGTCGTCGCGTTCGGTGTATTCCGTCTGGAGGGTCTTCTCCTTGTGGGTATCACCTTTGACGACGAGCACGCGCCCGCTCTTGGACTTCACTACGCCGGAGATCGCGCCTGCGGCCAAGGCCAAGGCGAGATGCCAGTGCGACAAGGCCCGCGCGGGCGGACGCAGCGATTGCTGCGCGGCGCCCAGGTGCATATCGAGCGCCGGCCAGAGTCCTTGCAGCCGGCCGACTTCATCGGCGAACTGCTCGGGCTCCATCGTCACGCGACAGAAGTGCTCCGGCTCGGCCGGGCTGGCAGGGACGGTGTACGGCAGGAACGGCCATTCGAGCGGCAGCTCATCGGCTTCGGCGTCGCCCTGTCCGATCTGCAGCAGCAGACCGCGCACGGCTTTGACCGACTCCAACGCCTGGTCGCGCTGACGAATCCTGCGACCGAAGATCACCACCTGCTTGAACTGCGTTTCCACCGCACGGTAGATGCGCAGGTCGGCGAAGTGGCGCGTCAGCCATCCGACCAGCTCGGCGTCGAGCACGTAGGACGGCACGATGAAGATCAGCACGCCGCCGTACTGCAGCAGCGGCAGCGCGCGCTGATAGAACAGCTTTTCCAGCCGTGCACGGCCCTGGCCCTGATAGCCGATGTTGCCGTTCACGTCCTTGCTCAGGTCGCCATACGGCGGGTTCAGCCACAGCAGCCCGAAGGACTGGCGCGAGATCAGCGTGTCCATCAGGTCACCGTGGATGCAGCGATCGACCAGTTGCCGTGCGTGGCGGGCACGCTCGGCGTCGTACTCGACGGCGAAGGCCTGGACCTGCTCGCGCCCGAGGGCGTGGGCGGCTTCGGCGATCGCCACGCCTTCGCCGGCGCAGGGATCAAGGATGGACATGGCGCCGGGAGACGGCGCCAGCGCGGACAAGGTCCGCTCCAGCGTCGGCTCGTCGGTGGGGAAGTAGCCGTTACGAATGAAATTGCGCGCCAAGCGCGGAAACATGAGTGCCATGGATTTCTCCTGATGATGGATGAGGGAAGGCGGGCACGCGCGGCGCGCATGCCCGTGGGGATGGCTCACGCCACACGCCGAAGCGGTGCTTTCGCGGCCAGTTCGTACTGCGTGGCGCCGAGGGTGCCGTTGCGGATCAGCTCGCCCAGCGCCTTCGTCAGCGCCGGGACATCGAGGGCCAGCCGATGGCCTTCCAGCGGCCCGAGGGCCAAGGGAAGACCGGTCAGCATCCGCCGTGTCTGCAACAGCTCCAGCACGGTGTCGCGCCAGTGGTCGAGCAGTGGCAGCGGGCAGGTGTCCTGCACCAGGGTCCACAGCCGGTCGAGCCGGTGAGCGGAATCCCTGGGCAGCAGCGCCAGCGCGCTGGCGTTGGCCTTGTCTGGCTTCACGCAGCGACGATCGAACAGCCACACATTCGTCAGCGAACCGAACAGCGTTCGCCGATAGGCGCGGGTGATGCGCTTTTCCAGGTTCTCGACGTTGCCGACGAAGACCTGGATGGATGCGCCCTGCTCGGTGATGACGTGGAACTGATCCAGTCCCTGTTCATCCCGGCCGAGGGTCAGGCGGGCGAGGAACTCCTGAACGGCGGTGTCGCGCGCCCAGATCGAGAGAAAGACGAGATTGCCCTGCTCGTCACCGACGTAACCGTCGGCCATGAGGTCGGGGCATTCGTCGATGCGGTACAGCGGTTTCGCGGAAGAAGGTGCAGGCATGGTGATGTCCTCTTGGAAAAGAAGGAGCAACCACAGCCCGCGGGGCCGTGCTCGCCCCGGTTGGGTGAAGGAAGATGCGTGCCGCTAGACAGCGCGCCCCGCGTGGAAGCGGTGAACCCGCTCGCGCCACTCGGAGCTTTGCACCGGCGCCATGTCGAGATAGCGCAGCGGGCACGAGTAGTAGTACGGATGCACGGACTCATCGAGGGACTTGTAGCCCCAATCGCCGCCCGAACTTTCCAGCAGATGGCAGCCGATGTAGCAGACGGACTCACCGGCCGCGAGGCCCATGACGCCCGCCTGCCTGGCGGTGACGCGAACCACGGTCCACAGAACGTCGCCGTCCAGCGTGTGGTCGATGACTTCGCAGCAAGCGCGTTCGGACGCCTGCGGAGCGATCAGCTCGCGGATCAACTGATCGCGCGTCTGACGAACGAAGGTCCAGCCCATGAAGGTCTCCTTGAAGAAATGGCCGGAGCCCTCCCCGTCGGGGGAGAACCCCGGCGGGTGACGGAATGCCGCGCAAGGCGGCGGATGGATCAGGCAGCTTTGAGGTGCCAGTCCTGGGACAACGGAGCGAACTCGTAGCCCAGCTTGTCGAGACGGTCGCGCTGCTGACGCAGCACACGACGATCCACGGTCGCATCGAGCTTCACGGTCTCGCCCAGGGGCCACAAGGCACCGAACAGCGCCGCGTCGTCTGCCTCGGCCGAGGCCGCAGCGGACACGGTAGCCGGTTCGCTGCCGAACGGCGTGGTATCGACCAGGGGATCGCGCGGACTGCGCGACTTCGCCTTCGGCTTGACCGGGGGCGATGCCGGCGCGGGCGCCTGCGCTTCCTCGTCGATGGGATCGACTTCCTGCGGACTCAGCCGGCGGGCTTCGTCGCGGCTCAGGGCGTCGATGTTGGACAGCGTCATCCCGCCCAGATGGGCGCGGATCTCGATGACCATGCGACCGTTGGCGTTGTACGTGGAGGGGCGAATCTCGACGATGACGAAATCACCGTCGTACTTGCCCTCCCGGTACTGATCGAGTTCGGCGTTCTTCACGACGAACTCGCCGATCGAGGTCGCGAGGCGGCCGACGTTGAAGTCGCCGTTCCTGCCGTGGATGGTCTTGATGGCCAGTTGGCCGGGGATGGTGATCATGAAGGTCTCCTGCTGACGAAGAGAAGACAAGGCCCCGGGGATGGGGCCTTGCGGATCAGAACGACTCGGCAACGGCCAATGCGGGGGCATCGGCTGCGTCGTCGGCAGCATCGGCGACGGGCTCCGAAGGCTCCGGTGCCGAGGCTTGCTGCGCAGCGGGCGCGTCGGACGTCACAGGGACTTCCGGCTCGCGCTCGTCGGTCTCGGTCGGCTTGGGCTCGGCCTTGTAGACGAGCTTGCCGTCGACCTTGATCCAACTGACGAACAGCAGGCGGGCCTTGAGGCTCACCCCCTGCTCGCCGGCACGCTTGCCCTTGGAGTAGGTGAAGGTGTCGGTCCACAGGTCGCCCATGCGGAAGCCAATCATCACCTTCTTCTCGGCGTCGACCGCCTGAATGCAGCGGCGCACCAGGTGCTGCGCCTCCGAACCCGATACGCGCGTGTCGAAACGCACATACGAGACGTCGTCGCTGGGACCGTTCAGGGCTGCGATGTCGCAGGCCAGGAACGCATCGCCTTTCTTGGGCTTCACTTCGCGGATGCGATTGAGGTACCCGAGGCCGGTGATGTGCAGATCGAAGTAGGATTTTTCGTTGGAAGTGGTCATGGTGAATCTCCTGGGAACAATGAGGCGGAGACACACCCGACCCAAGGCGGGGAAGGTGTGGAACCCCCGCGTGGGTTGATGGACCAGCTTGGTGGCATCGCCATCGAGAACCGATGGCCGTTCGCGCATGGATGCCGGTGCGAACTGGGGTGATCAACGCGGTCGGAACCGCGTCGCAGCCTTGAAGATCGTGGCTGCCTGGGCATGTCGCTGACGGACGTCAGCGGAACATGGCCGGAAGCGTGGCGCCGGGATGGCGCGCAGGCGAGCGGCAATCGGCACTCGCGGCTGTCCACATTGCCGGGAAGAAAGAGGCTCCCGGAGCGGGGGCCAGGGATGGGCGGTCAGTTGCCGCTGGGCGTGGGAGGAACCGCCTGCAGCGACAGGTGTGTCGTGGTAGCGGACACGTCGAGGTCGTCCTCGCTGCGCAGGATGCGCGCAAACACGCCCTCCTGCGGATCGAAGAACTCGCCAAAGTCATCGCCGCCGAATTCGGCACGCGCCAGTTCCCACCAGTCGTCGAAGCCATCGACATCCGGGTTGCAGCCGGCGGCATAGGCGATGGTCTTCTGGCGACCATCGGGTCGGCGCTCGCCGCGCTCGGCCAGGAAGTACACGCCCTGATCCTTGACCAGGATGACGCGGCATTGATTCGCCACCGCTTCGGCGAGCACGGGCCGCAGCTCCGTGCCTTTGAATCGAACAGTCATGGGTGTGATCTCCAGGGGGCAGGAAAAGAAGCTTCCCGCCGCGAGGGCGGGAAGCTGCTGAGAGGTCAGTGCCGGACAGCCTTGCGACTCGACAGGCACTGCACGCGGATGCGCCTCCAGCTCCCGTCGTCAATCAGCCGTTCCAGCGTCTCGCCGAGGGTGTCGAAGAACACCTCATCGACCCGTTCGACCAGCTCGCCGTCGCGGCGCAGCTCCACCGCGTAGAGGTCGAGGCCACGCTCATACAGCACGGTGACGCGACCCTGGAACTTCATCGTGTCGACGGTGAAGCCGATGGCCGGTGGCGTGCGGATGATGTCGGCAGGCAGCGGATCGACCCAGGTGATGTCCCGCGCACCGGCATCCACCAACAGGTGGGTGATGCGCCGGAAACCATCGGGAGCGGGCAACTGCTCCAGTTGGACGATCAGTTCCTGCAGCTCGGGGCAGCGCGGCTCGGGGATCGGCAGCTTCGCCGGTGCGGAACCGAGCACGAACCGCTTCACCGTGTAGGGCTGGCCGTCGGCGGTGAACTCGGTCTGCTCCTCGGGCGTGTCCGCCCGCTGACCGTCGAAGCGGCGTCTGACATAGGGTTCGACCTGCACCTTGGCGCCCTCGTCGGGCACTTCGGTCACGAGGGTGCGATCAAGCACCGCGAACTCGGCCCGTGCCGTCTTGACTATGATGGCCTCGTCGGTGGTGGCGATGACCTTGCCCTCGAAAGGCTTCGGGTCGATGTGAAAGCCCAGCGTCGAAACCTTGGGCTGGCCGTCGAAGATGTTGAACTTGAACGAACGGACGTTGGAAGGCACATGACCGACGACGAGCGTCGGCATCTGTGCGCGGATGGCTTGGGTATCCATGGGGAGACTCCTTGTGGCAACCAAGGGACTCCCGCCCTCAAGGGAGGTCGATCCCTTGAGGGTGAGGTGGATGGACGCGGGTGCGCCCGGAGAACGAAGCAACCAGCACGGCGAACCGCGCCACAGTCTCGAAGGTCTCGACTGCCTGGGCATGCTGCCGGCAACGCCAGCGAACATGCGGCCAGCGTGCGGCACATGGCTGCGGCCGTCCGTTGGGAATCGGCAATGCGCCGGCACCGCGTTCCGCGAAAAAAGAAGAGCCCCGACGTGGGGGCTCGAATGGGTTGCGGGTTACTCGTCGTCGTAGAGCGTCAGTCCGTCCAGCACGGGCGCGTCGGCATCGAAGATCAGCAGCCGCACGTCGGCGCGCGCAGCCAGGTGCAACACCTCCACGAGGGACTCCGGCACGCCCTTGGCCCGGTGCTCCTGCCGCAGCTCTTCGGCAGTGATGCCCTCGACATGCTGCAGGTTCGCATCCGTCCAGGGGGTGGCGATCAGCTTCACGCCGACCGCCGGGCTGTAGGGAATGCGGAAGGCGACGAACAGAAAGCCGCTCGGCGTGGCGACGTCCGCCAGTTCGGCGAGGAAGCGGCCGGCCTCCTCGGTGATGTGCGCCGAACTGATTTCCCAGGCACGGCTGTAGAAGCCGGTCTCGAAGCGCAGGCGCCGCACCACCTCGCGCGCGGCTTCCTCGGAGTAGGTATCGCCTACGTGCAGCGGTTGGCCGGCTTCTTCGGCCATGACGGCGTAGACGAGGTTTCGGGCGATGCCGTGGCTGGGACACTGCGCGTCCAGCTCGGGCGGCACGTTCTGGCCTTCCGTGATCAGCGCGAAGTCGTCGCAGAAGACGCAGGCATGGCGCTCGACCTGGCTGTCCAGCAGGTGCGACTGCGAGACGTGCAGCGGCAGATAGCTCAGCGGGCAGTCGTCGTCGTAGGAAATCGCCAACAGCCGCTGCACGGACAGGCCATCGTAGCCTCGGACGAAGGGGTTTTTGGAATGAGACATGGGATTCCTCCAGCAGAGGATGGCCGAGGCAATCCCCTGCCGGGGATTGAACCCCAGCGAGTGGATGAAGTGGCAGCCGGTCAGCCGGCCGCGGCGTCGGGCCGCCCTGGTGGCGGGCGGTGCAGGTCAGTGGAAGATGGTGATTCGGGACATGGCCGCTCCTGCGAAAAGAAGGAGGGACATGGCCCCGAACGGGGACGCATGTCCCTCGTGGGGTGGGATGAATGGACGGTGGGTTGCCAGGCGCGGCTCACCAGCCGTTGTAGTGCAGCGTGAGGTCAGCGATGACCTGGCGCCGTTCCAGATCGAGGCCGCCGAAGTCGGACAGCCCCTCGAAGCCGCAACGCTTGAGCATCGCGCCGCCCTCGCGGGAGTTGTAGAAGCTCACCATCGCGGACAGGAACATGCGTTGACCGCTGCTCAGCACGCCCAGGGCGTCGTTGAGCATCAGCATGTTGGGCCGCAGGTCCCACTTGGTGGTGGCACGCTGCAGACCTTCGCGTGTGCCGTCGCCGAACCACTCGTGGCCGGCGATCTGCGCGCCGCGCTTCCAGGCCTCGAAGAAGGCCTGCGGTGCAGCGTCGAAGTGCGCCTGTTCCAGCGCCATCTGATCGAGCACGTCTTCGGGTAAAGACAGATTCATGAGAGAACTCCTTGAAGGGTGGGAATCAGGGGTGAGCGCGCTGTCTCCAGGCATGGGTATCCAGGGCGCGCTGTGCTGCGAGGTGGTTCGGGAAATACTCGACGGACTCCCGCGATACCGGGCCTTCGTCGTCTTGCGTGCCGATGTAGTGGCCGGCCGCGCTGCGCAGCACCTGTAGCGGCAAACGCTTGCCGGTCCAGGCCAGCGCCAGCGCACCACTGCGCACTGCGGTTGCAGAGGAAGATGCGGAAGGTTCAGACATGCCGTGCTCCTTGGTGGGCCGGGGAGCACGCATCCCGTAGGGGATGGGGTTCCCCTCGGGTAGTTGAGAAAAGTGCATCGTCGCCAGGCCGGCGAGCGTCCGCGGTGGGCGATGCGAAGCGGACTGGATCGGTCAACGCGGCGAACCACGTTGCAGTCTTGAAGACCGAGACTGCCAGGGCATGCCGCTGACGACTGTCAGCAACGCATGGCGTGAGGATGGGCGCGAGGCATGGCTGCCGTCGCAGGGAAAACCGAATCGCGGACGGCCCGCTTTAGGGCAGGCCCGCGTCACGGGACAAGGCAAGGACCAGGGCGCCGAAGGCCACGCGGGCCTTCGGCTGGAGAGGAAGGAGAACCACCTGTGGGCTGCGTCAGCGCAGGCCGTCGTCAAAGCCGTTCGCTGCGTCAGCAATCGCACCCGGCCCGTTTCGTGGCTGGGGCCGGAAACCTCTGGCGTGCATCCACACACAAAGGGAGCCCGTTGTTCCGCCGGCGGGCACCGGCACGGAATACCCTCGGCCCAAGGGGCCTCCTCACGGCTCGCGCGGCGGCAAGGCGTCAGGAAGCCCCTCGTGGCCGAGGCAAGGCACACCGATCAAGGGAATGGCGGCGGGCGCGATTCGTGGAGCAATGACCTTCTCGCCCCGTCGCCCGATGGTGGGCAGACGGGGCGCGCGCACCGTTGCAGAAGGAGACGCGCGCTTTGGAGTCCCGCGCGGTGCGGGACGTTTGCCTCGCCGCCAGTGAAGGGCCAGCGCGGCAGGGGGAAGCGAGGATCAGGACGCCTTGGAGGCAGCGCGCCGCTTGCGCGGTGCGCTGCGCCGGCCCGTCGGGGACTCGATCGGCAACGTGCCCTTGCAGTCCGGGTAGCGCGAGCAGGACCAGAACGCGCCGCTTTTGCCCGTGCGCTGCTGCATCGGTGCGCCGCACTGCGGGCAGGCCGGCGCCGGCGGCAGCTTGAGCGAGAGCGTTGCGCCGCGGTACTGCTGCACGAGCTGGCCGATCCACACGGACTGCTTCTCGATGAAGGTGTCCAGCGCCATCTGGCCGGCCTCGATCATGTCGAGCGCCTGCTCCCACACCGCCGTGGTGCCGGGGTCGGCGATGGCCGAGGGCACCGCGTCGATGAGCGTGAATGCCGCGTCGGAAGAGCGGACGGCGCGGCCTTTCTTGACCAGGTAGCCGCGACCGATCAGACCGTTGATGATGTTGGCGCGTGTCGCCTCGGTGCCGATGCCGGTGGTATCTCGCAGCTTCTGTTTCAGGCGCGGGTCGGTCACGAACTTGGCGACGGTCTTCATGGCCTTGATCAGCTCGCCCTGCGTGTAGGGTTTGGGCGGCAGCGTCTTCAGCGCCTTGAGATCCACCTTTCCGACCGGGCAGGACAGGCCCGCATGCAGGGCGGGCAGCACCTGGCTGCGCTGCGCATCCTCGCCACCGGCATCGTCCGGCCCCGGCGTCGCCAGCACCTCACGCCAGCCGATGACGGCGATCTGCTTGCCCACGGCCACCAGCGACTGACTGCCGCACGAGAACTGCGCCACCGTCCGGTCGAACTCATGGTGCGGGAGGAACTGCGCGAGGTAATGGGCGCGGATCAGCCGGTAGACGGCCAGCTCCTTCTCGTTCATGGCCGACAGGTTGGCGGGCTCCAGCGTCGGGATGATGCCGTGGTGAGCCGATACCTTGCCGTCGTTCCACGCACGCGAACGCTGTTGGCGATCCAGGCGCTCGATCAGCGGCCGCAGGCTGGGGTCGGTCTTGACCAGACTGTCGAGTACGGTCGGCACCTCGGCCAGCATGCTCTCGGGCAGGTAGCCCGAATCGGAGCGCGGGTACGTTGTCGCCTTGTGCGTCTCGTACAGCGCCTGGGCAATGTCCAGCGTCTCCTGCACGTCGAGGCCCAACTGCTTGGAGCACACCTCCTGCAGCGTGCCCAGGTCGAACGGCAGCGGCGGTGCCTCGCGCACGCGCTCGGTGTCCACTGACACGACCTGCGCATCGCGTGCGGCGCGAATGCAATCCGCAGCCTGCTGCGCCACCGGCTGCTGAAGGCAGCGACCCGCTGCATCCGTGCTGCCTTCGGGCGGTATCCAGCTCGCGGTGAAGGACCGGCCGGCATGGGATAGCAGCACGTCCACGGCCCAATACGGCACAGAGACGAAGCGCGCGATCTCGCGATCACGATCCACCACCAACTTCAGCGTCGGCGTCTGCACGCGCCCCACCGACAGCACGCCGGTGTAGCCGGCCTGCCGACCTAGAAGCGTAAACAGCCGGCTCAGGTTCATGCCGATCAGCCAGTCGGCACGCGAGCGGGCCAGGGCCGAGTAGTACAGCGGCAGCGTCTCGGCGGACGGCTTGAGCGCACCCAGCGCCTTGCGGATGGACGCATCGTTGAGCGCCGACAGCCACAGACGCTGAATCGGCCCGCAGTAGCCGCATAGCTCGATGATCTCACGGGCGATCATCTCGCCCTCGCGGTCGGCGTCGGTCGCAATCACCAGCTCGCCCGCCTTGGCGACGAGCTGCTGCACGACCTTGAATTGCGCTGCGGTCGCCGCCTTGGGCTCGACACGCCAACGCTCAGGAAGAATGGGCAGTTGCTCGATGGCCCAGCGCTTGTATTGCTCACCGTAGCCTTCGGGTGGAACCGCCTCCACCAGATGACCGATGCACCAGGTCACGACGACACCCGCGCCGCTGTAGCAGCCATTACCGCGTTGACTGGCACCCAGCACACGGGCGATGTCCTTGCCCTGGGACGGCTTCTCGCACAGGAACACGCGCATGAAGCCTCCTTGGAAATGTGCGGTTCATCGGATGGGCGTCAGCTTGGCGGGGCCAGGAGATGCCGTCAGCAAGGAAGCTGATTGGTGCAGACACCGCTTTGTGATCGGCAGGCGGTCCGTTGCCGCAGCGGTGCGCATAGACCGCAGGAGCTGGCACAGCAAGAGCGTCGTTTCGGGAGGGCGGCTGGGACGCTGTGGACGACCTTGGAACTATCCCCTGGGGATAGCTCGCTGGTGCATCGCGGGCGTATGACGGTTGCTACAGCCGCCCTCGGGGGAACGGCGATGGGCGAATTACTGTCCGCCGGCCGGCTTGGCGCTGAGCGCCACCGACTCGATGCGGTACGGCAGGATGCCCACGCGCCGCGCCTCGACCTTGAAAGTCACGCGCTCGTTCTCGTCGGCGTCCTCCCATTCGTCGCGCACGGTGCGGCCCTCGACCAGCACCCGCATGCCTTTCTGGTACAGCGTCTTCCAGTGCTCGGCGTCGCGGTGCCACAGCTCCACGGGCGCCCAATAGCCGCCGCGGTCTTCGTAGCCGTCCTTCGTCGGCACTGGATTGTCGAAGTAGACGTTCAGGCGCAGCAGCCGGCGCGGCTCGTCGTTGCCGTTCGGAAATTCGCGGTAGTCCGGCGCAGAACCGATGTTGCCCTCGCCGACGAAGTGCGTGCTCATGGTGACTCCTTGGTGGTGGGTGGAACGGACGCGGTATGCCCGTGGACGCGCCGCAGGTAAGCCGCTTCGGCCTGCGCGGCCTTGTTGGCGCATTCCAGGGCTTGGCGAGCGATGCTGTGGGTCAGGCTGATCTGCATGTTCAGCACGATGCGCTGCAGTTCGATCGCGTACAGCTCGTCGATCAGCGAGGCCGGCGTCGCGGGGTTGGCCAGCAGGGCCTCCCACAACGCCACGCCCATGGAGGAACGGTCGAGGTTGCGCCAGCGCAGGAAGGTCGTCCCTGCGCCAGTGGCCTGCTGGGCCAGTTGCACGTCGAGCAGGCTGAAGGGATAGGCGCGCGCCTGGGGCAGCACGCGCCGCTGCGCCAGGCCAATCACGCCGTCGCGCAGCGCTGCGCACTGGCTGGCCCAGGTCTCCAGACTCCCCTTACCCTTAAAGGGCTGTAAAAGGCCTTTTAGGTAGCCTGCGTGTTCCAGCCGCTGGAAGTCCGCCTGTTCCAGCGCCACGAAGCGCGTGGAGTGGCTGATGGGGGGCGATGCTGTCATGCGCCAGCACCCTCATTGCCCGTCGCACCATCGGCTGCGCCACCCGTGGGAGCCGGCGTATCGGGCTTGATGGCGGGCGCAGCAGGCGGCGTGCCGGGCTTGGTCGTCCGCCGCGCGATGGGTGGCGCGAAACGCGAGCGGCGCGTGCCTTCCAGCACGTCCTGCGGCAGCTCGCCGAACTTCTCCAGCGCCGCTCGCGCCGCGGCGTTCTTCGCCGCGAAGTCGTCGCGCGTCGTGCCCGAGTAGCGGTACTGCTGGGCCAGTGAGAACAGGCTGCGCAGCGCGTGCGCACCATCATTGAGCCAGCGCTCCAAGGTGCTGCGGTCGATCAGCGCCGTGTGGTGCGCCAGGATGAGTTTGCGTGCCAGGTCGTCGTAGTCGGCCAGCAGGTACACCGCCATGAAGCCGAGCTGGGCGTTCACGAACAGCGGCAGCTTAACCGGCTGCATGTTCATGTTCTCGCCCAGGGACAGCGCCGCTGGCACGTCGGCCAAGGCCTGATCCACCTGTTCGCGCAGGGTCTGCAGACGGGTCTTGGTGTCGGCGAGCTTGTCCTCGATCCGCAGCATCCACCAGTCCGAGTAGGGGTCGTCCTGCTCGGCGCCGCGCTTCATCTTGTTCATGGCGCCGATGAAGCCGTTGAGACCGATGATGCCTGGGCGCCCCTCGGTCGGCGCGCGGCCGTGCCAGATGCGCGAGGCGTGGTGCGTGTGCAGCGTCAGCGACATCGCGCTGCGCAGCGATCCGAGATTCAGTTGCAGGGGTTCTGTGCGTTCGTTGGCCATGGGAGCGACTCGCGGTGAAGGGGCGAGTCGCCAGCATCGGCATCGGCCGGAAGGCCGTCAGTCAACAAACCGCAGCCCATGCGCGCCCGGTTTGTTCCGCACGGAAGGCTGTGTGTGCCGGCTATCCCCTGGGGATAGGTCTTGAGCCACCAATGCTTGATGTCGGGGCTTGAACCATGACAATGACTGGGGGCGCATCGCACCTGGGGTTGCTGCGCAGAAGAACGAGGGGAAAACATGCAGGATGGGAAAGCCGTTCAGTTGCTGTTGAACGAGGAAGAGCACGGGCACGGCCACGTGGTCGAGAAGCTGCTGAAGCGGGCGGAACGCCTGGAATGCCTGGTGGCGTTCGCGAAGACCTCGGCCCTCGGCGACTTGTTGAAGCCCTTGCGCAAGGCGCTGGAAAGCGGATTGAAGGCCAGGTTTGCGATAGGTCTGGACTTCTACCTGACCGAACCCGAAGCACTCCGACAGCTCTTTGCGCTCGCCGAGAAGCACGCGCTCGTCCTGTACCTCAGCAACGCCAGCGACACCTTCCACCCGAAGATCTACGCCTTCCAGAATGGCAAGCAATGCTCGGTGATCGTCGGCTCGGCCAACCTCACCCACGGAGGCTTCTACGGAAACTACGAGGCATCGGCCCTCATCGACGACGCGAGCGGCGCGCTGATGGCATCTGTCACGCGACACCTCGATGCGCTGGTCGCGGACAGGATTCTCGTGCCAGCGACCAAGCCCCGGATTGATGCCTACGAGCGGGAATACATCATCCACGACACTTGCCGGAAGGTGGCCAAGAAGCGCGCGCAGAAGGCGAGCCGAACCAAGGGGTCGGACTTCACGATCCTGGCCGACCTCCTGGAGCTGATGAAAAGCGACGATTCAGCGCATGGATTCACTGCGCAGAAGAACGGCCGCAAGGGAAACCTGCGCCAGGCAAGGCGCAGGCTGGCAGAGCTGGCGGCCCCGAGCAGCAATGCCAGGCGGGACTTTCCGAGTAACTACGACGCGCTGATCGGCCTGTTCCATTCCGGCGGGCTGCACCGCAGCAAGAGCCGGATCGCCAACCACCCAGGGCAGTTCGTGGCCGCAGTGGCGGACATCCTTGACCGGCGCAACCTCTCGCCTGCCGAAGCGTTTACCGTTCTACATGGACATTTCGGCGCCATCACCGGAGCAGGCATCAACCTGCTGACTGAGATTCTGCACGCGCTGGACAACAAGCGGTTCGCCGTGATGAACCAGAACGCGGTGTCGGGACTGGCGCTCGCCGGCATCCGGGACTACCCACTGCATCCAACCAAGCAGAACGTCAGTGCGGAAAGCTACGCAAGGTACTGCGGGCATGCCGATACGGTCAGACGATCGTTGGGCCTGGACGACTTCACGGAGCTGGATGCACTGTTCAACTACGCCTATTGGCGGGAAACGGAAGAAGACGAAGCCGCGACCTGACCGGATCACCCCACGGAAGGCGACCTGTTCCGTCTATCCCCTGGGGATAGCTCAGGGATCGCGCAAGGCTGAACGCAGCCGTGCGAGGTAGGCGCGCGCCACCTCGGGGTCGGCTGGGCGGGAGGCCGAAGGCGACGACGATGACGCGGGCCCCGCAGCTCGCGGCGCGAGCGGCGCTGCTGCGTCGGTGCCCGCCCACGCCTTGAACTCTCCGCGGATCGCCTTCTGGATGATGCCGAACAGGTAGCCGGCCGGGTTGCGCACCGCGCTGTTGTGGCAGCGTGCCGCCCACTCGTCGAGAACGGCCTGCCGCTGCGCTTCGTCCACCTGCTGCAGGGCCACCAGAGCTCCGGCCTGCTGCTCATCCTTCAAGCGCAGGAAACGCTCGGGCAGTCGCAGGTTCTGCAAGGCCCTCGCGCGCGGTACTGTACGTACTTCATTTATACGATCATTACGTACTGTACGGTCCTCCTTCGGAATCCGAAGAGAGCCGTCCGGCGCGGGTTTCGGCCCTGCTTCGGATTCCGAAGACGGGCGCGCAGCATTCCGAAGAAGGGCTTCCTGACCTTCTTCGGATTCGTGGCCCGCACCCTCCTGTGGATAACCTGGCGCCGCCCAGCCATGCCGCGCCATGCGCTGCGCCAGCACCTGCAAGCGGGTCGGCAGCGTGCGGCCGCTGAGCAGCGGGTCTTCGGCAATCTCCTTGAGCGTGTTCATGCCCACGATCTGTACCGCCTTGGCGGCATGGGTCAGCGCCTGGCTGACCAGGCCGAGGTAGTCGGCATCGAGCTGCATCGCCTCGAAGGGCGACAGCGGTTCGTCGTGCAGCACGTAGAGGTTCCCCTGGATGCGGCCGGTCTTGGGATCGCGCCGCCGCCGCACCAGGCTGAGCCAGCGCGTCAGCCGCAGCAGCGTCAAGGCGCGCGCCACGGTCTCGTGCGAGGCTTGCGCCGCACAGGGCATGGACGCCAGATAGGGGCGGAGTTGGTCGTAGGTGGGAAAGGCGGTCACGCCGTCGTCGTTGAGCTGCAGGCGGAACACCTGCCAGGCATTGCGCTCCAGCGGCGTCAGGCGCCGGTCGAGGAACAGCGCGCGCGGCACGCTCTCGTGCCGGTTGCCGCTGTAGAGAAAACCGTCCTGGCTCGCCGCCGTGCCCTGCGCCGGTTCCTTCGGCTCAAGGTGCCGCAGTGCCTCGTCGAACAACGCCGACAGCGCAACCGGGCCATCACGCCTTGGAGCGTCGCCCGTCGTCATGACCTACACCAGCCCCTGGTCGACCCAGTTCCGTATCGCCGACCAGATCACCGACATGGGCAGGTTCATGGCCTCGGCCAGATCCATGGTCAGCGCCAGCATCGCCATGTCGTCGTTCAGTGCGATGTGCCGCTCCGTGATGCCGGCCTTCCAGCGTTCCCACAGGGCCACGTCCTGCGCCTCGTCGAGCACCGGATGCCGGCCCTTGCGCTTGGGCAGTCCGAGGATGTCGCGGCGCAGCGCCACTTCCTGATGCGTGAGGCCGTAGAACTTGCTGACCATCTCCGTGCTCGCTCCCAGGCGCAGCATGCGGTCCACCGTGGCGATCTCCCGCTCCACGTCGTGCATCTGGCTCAGCAGCCGCTTCAACACATCCCGGTTCACCGACACCGAACACCACGACACCGTGGCATTCACCAGCATGCTCACGAGTTCGGGGTGCTTCAGCGCATCCAGCTCTTCCTCGCCGAAGCCCATGGCCTTGCAGCGGCGCAACTGGCCGTTGCGCAAGTCATGCAGGGCCTGGGCGATCACGGCTTGGTTGAGTGGGTGCGGTGCCGACATGCGGAAGCCTCCTGCGCTCAGTAATCCTGGCTCGCTACGCCGGCTTCCAGATCCAGCAGCCGGCGCGCCAGGCGCAGCAGACGGAACAGCTTCACCAGCGCAGCATCGCTCAGGCGTGTAGCCGAGCCGCCATGGCCATGCAGCAGCGCAGCCAGCTCGTCTGCCAGCCGCGCGCGGTCCACTCCGTTCGCGGAGGGCGGCGCCGCACTCAGCACATGCAGCAGGGTCAGCACCGCCCGCGCGAACGCCGGCAGCGCCTTCGCCTGGCCCACAACCGGCGCCGCGCAGACGAAGCCGATGCCGCCGACGCTGGCCTCGATATGGTCGGCGACCGCCGCTTCCTCGCCGATTTCGCGCGCGAACTGCGCGATGTGCACACGCAGGCGATCCGGCACGTCCAAGCTCGGCTCGATGTACCAGACGTCCGAGATGGGATAGAGCCCGCCCGCCTGCACGGGGATCGCACGCAGCGCATCGGCCTCGAAGTCGGGCAGCTTGTCGCCGAGCTGGTCGGCGACCATCCGCTGGATGGACTGCAGGCGCTCGGTGGTCGGTGCCGGTGTCACGATGTGCCCTTGCAGGCGCTCGTCGCGTTGTCCGTGCTGGTCCTGCGGCGCTTCGGGCGATGCAGGCGGTGGCGCTGCTGACGCCGCAGGCGAGACCGGCGTGGTGTCGCGCGGACCGGACGACACGGGTGGCTGCTGAGGCGCGGAGACCGGTGCGGAAGGAGCAGCAGGCACGACAGGCGCCGGTTCGCTGGTCAGCGCACGCTGGCGGCTTTCGCTGTCGTCGATCTCCAGCGCCAGCGTGTCGTAGTCCGCCTCCAGCAGCTCGGCCATCTGGCCCACCAGTTCGTCCTGCACCCGCTGTGGCGAGAAGTCATCCGGTTGTGTGTCGAACTGCGTCAGCACGTCCTGAAACAAGGTGGCGAAGTCCACGGCCACGGTGCGGCCCAGCGCACGCCGCTCCCAGGTGCGCTCGCACGCCTTGCGCAGCACCGCGAGCCGGTCCACCTGATGCCGGCCCAGTCCGCCGTACAACAGCGTCGGGATCGCCGGCAGCAGGTAGCGCACCGCATCGTTCATGCGGCTGATGTGCGACTGCGGCACCGGATAACCGTCGGCAGTCAGCCGCCGCGCGAGTTCGCTCTGCGACAGTGCCTGGCCGCTTTCCTGCTCGTAGAACTCGCGCGCCTTCTCGATGCCCAACGCCCGCTCGATGAAGGTCAGCCCGCCACGCAGCTCGTTCTCGGCCAGATGCCCGGTCAGCGCCACGATTTCGCCGCGCGCCGGCCACGGGCGAAACAAGCACGGTACGCGATAGAAGCGTTCCTCCTTGGTCTCGCTCCACAGTTCGCGCAGGATGGCGAGCCGCGTATTGCCACCGTTCCTGATAATGTAGTGCGCCTCGCCCGGCCGGCGCGTGATCGCCGGCGGCGCGTCCAGCCCGCGTTCGCGGATCGACGCCTTGATTTCCTCGTAGGCCGGGTTGCGCGTCACGCGCGGGTCATGTTCATAGGGGCGCAGCTCGTCCAGCTTCACCACCATCGGTGTGTCGGCGATGGGGTCGGTCAACGCCCCGGCCGAAGGACCGCTGCGTTCGAAGCCCTTGGCCAGCAGCTTGGCGGCCATGTCCTGCGGCGTCGGCTCAGCCATCGCTGCTCTCCCGAGACGCCGTCAGTACCTGTCGATCGGCGCGGCGAAGCTGCGCGCGTGCGTTGCGGCTGGCGCGGTGATCGCTCGCAGTCGAGCTGGTATAGATCGCGGCGCAGCCGGGCTTGGTGAACATCAGGTGCCCGCCGCGCGTGCGTTTCACGTGCCAACCTTCGCCCAGCGCGAACTCGATCAGCGCGCGCAGCCGCGCATGGCCGCGGGCCAGTTCATGCGCGTTCGCCATGACTGGCTCCCCCTGCGCGGCCTCTGCCGGTAACGCATGCAAAGCGCTCCCTCCATGCCGGGAACAGCTCGCCAGCCAGCGCACGCATCGTCTCCAACGCCGCAGGCGCAGTACGGCCCACTGGTTGCCGGTACTCGACGCGATGCACTGGCAGCCCCCGTGTTGCGGCACGTGGGTAGGCTTCAATGGCCGGGACGTCGGTGTTCAGGACCTGTATGCCTGCGTGCGCCTGGAACACTTGTCGCAGGGCCTGCTGGATCAGTCGGGCGTTCGACGAAACCGGATGCACACGGTTGATGAGCAAGCGCAGCGGTGGCGGCTCGATGCCGAGGTGCCGATACGGAGCTATGTCCTCGATCAGTTGCAGCGTGCCGCGCCTCAGCTCACGCGCCGCCAGGATCTCCGGCGTCACCGGTGACAGCGCCAGACTGGAGGCGAGTACCGCCATCTCCAGCAGCACACTGCGCGCTCCCTGGGTATCGATCAGAAGCAGGTCGTAGTGCGACGCCAGTGCGGGGAGCAGGTGACGCAGGCGCAGCCGGCCGTCGGGCGCGTGCAGCAGCAGTGTGTTCAGTTCGCCGCGGTGGTCGTTCGACACCACCAGGTCGAGACCCGCCACAGCGGTCTGCGAAGCCAATTGCTCGATACGCTGCTCATTGAAGGCCAGCATCTCATAGATGCCGGCAGGCGCATGCGTGCCGAGCGTGAAGTAGCTCGACAAGGTGGGCTGTACGTCCAGGTCCAGCAGCAGCACGCGCAGTCCCGCATCGGCGATGAAGCCGCCCAGGTTCGCTGCGGTGGTCGTCTTGCCGACGCCACCCTTGGTCGAAATGATGGATACCACCTGCATGGTGCGACTCCTCGTGGAAGGGATTCCGGGGGGCGCGGGCTCACGCCCGCTCACTGAGTCGATCGGTGATCCACTGATCGATCTCCACCGAATCCCATCCGATGGCGCGTACCCCGAGGCGCAGGGGCTTAGGAAACTTGCCCTCCTTGATCAGGTTGTAGATGTGGGCGCGTTTGAAGCCGGTCTTGGCCTCGACTTCCGCGCGGCGCAGGATGCGGTGTTCGTTCGGCGTCGCGGTGGCGATGGTCTGGGCAGTCACGAGGGACACTCCTTGGCGCTGTGTAGCGGCGATGATGGAAGTGCCCCGTATTCAATAGCGCGGTTCCCGCGCGGTCACCGCAAGTGCAGACACGCCGTCTGCACTTGCAGTCAGCGGTCCTGGGTAGCGAGATGACGCTTGGCTGCCGAAAACTTCGCCCACAGCGTTCGCTCGCTGATTCCGGATTTGTCGCCGTAATGGGCAACCAGCGCATTGATGACCGATTCCAGCGTCTCGAAAGACGAATAGGGAACGCCATTGGGTGACTTGCCCAACAGCAGGGTCAGAAGACCGCCAACGATGTTCAGGTAGGTGGATTCACTGCGGGCGCCCGGCATCCCGGATCGCTTCTCGCGCTCCGTGCGCGCCTGGTGCTCCTGGCTGAGCGCCTGGAACTGCTCATAGAGCGCGTCCCAGGCCTGCACCTTGTCGGCAAGCTGGAGCTTCAACGCCTCGCGATCCATGACCAGTGCCTGCACGGCATCGACACTGACGGCCGGATGCAGGTGACGCTCGAAGGCATCGAACAGGAATGCCGGTCGCTGGTCGGGATAGAAACGGATCATCCAAGCCTTCAGATCGACGTGGCGGATCGTGAGGCCAGGATCATCGAGCAAGGCGGGATCGTTGCTCGTGAGGCCATCCTTGCCGTAGGGAAGGTCGAGATGCACCAGTGCGTCGTAGATCCGTTCCGCGTTCAGGCGAAGCTGTGGCCAGCGCGCCAGCGCAGCGTGCTCCGGCAGCCGGTTCATCCCTTCGGCAATATCAAGGATACGGCGCTCGAAGCGTGACAGTCCCGCCCACTGGATGGCCGCCTCGATCGGACGATAGAAGACCTTGGCTTGGGCGCCGGAAGAAGATGACTTTCTCATGGGCTACTCCCTGGTGAACGGGTTCAGGACATCGGCTTTTCTCGTGGTCTGGTCGACGCCATCCACACCTTCGCGGCGCGGAGCGGTGGCGACTTGGCTTGTGGAAAGGTTGTAGTGACGGCGAATGGCTGCAATGCTCACCCCAGCAACCAGTCGATGTGGCACCTTGTCCACCAACACCGAGCCTCTGCGTGGCGGTATGCTTCAAGATGTTTCTCGCCCGAGGCGGGGAGGCTTGGTGGTGAGGTTTTGCTACAGATGCCATCGCGGCGAAAGACGCATTCGGTCTACGTGCTTTCAAGTCTGGGCATCACCCGCATGTCAGACGCCGAGGGTCTTTCAGCAGACGCGGTTCGGGTGGCACCAGGCGCGGCGACGCCGTCTCGACGGGCAACGATGAGGCTTCGAGCCAGACGGCACGGGTCTTCGTTCAGATCAAGAAAGAATGACAGGCGAATGCCATCGATTCACCGACAAGTCTCAGAACATCAACAGTTCTATTGCGGGCAACCGACATGACAGAAAAGCCGATCACGGTCTTCCAGCATCTTCACCTCAGGGGCAAGACAGCAACCGCAATGCGCAGTGGCATCCTCGCGCAGGTTGGTGGCTCTTGGCGTCACGACGCTGAGCGGGAAGAAGACCTCAAGCAACACTTGGGCGACGACGATGTGATCGTGCTTGTACGATCTGCATTCGACGACGTCGATGAATCGGCTCTGGTGCTGTGGCAAGAGCCTGATGGCTACAAGGTTTCCAATATCGTGCCGCGAAACGTCGGTGAGCTTTGTATTGACAAGTACAACGCGATTCTTCGTGACTTCGTCGCCCAAGTCGCGGAACCGGCGTCCCGGGCCGGCGGTTTCGGCGTCGAACTGACCTCTCCCAACCAGACTCTTGAGGATTGGCTGGATGCCGAACCGGCAGCAGCCCTGCGGCGCTTCTCGCGGCTCGCCAATAAATCCACAGGTGCGGCCCATCCCATGGACAGGGAGCGCTGGTACGCGTTCCTGATTGCCGCGCACCGTGCATCGAAACGACTGGATAGTGACCAATTGGCACGGTGGCTTGTCGAGGTGGAGGCCTGGTCCGCAGGGCGGGCGCAGGACTTGGCCATCGACTATGAATTCGCACTCGGACTGCTTGAACAGTATGACCAGTCGCATACATGAGCCTGAATACTTCAGTCATTGACGACTTGGCTGCTTTAAACGCGCCTGTGTTGTGCGTGGATACATGCACCGTCCTTGACGTCATCCGTGACATCACGCGCGAAACAGCGGTAGCACACGATGCCAACGCCGGGCTTGCCTTGCTTGCGGCAGCCGAGGCCGGCTCCGATCTGATTGTTCTGATGGCAGAACAGGTGACCATCGAACTTGCTGCTCATGTCGCTGGCGTCGAGGTAGAGGCTCGAAACGCTTTGGCAAGGTTCCGGGCACAAGCTCAACGTATCCATGAAGTGGCCTTGGCCTACGGTGCCCAGGGAATGCTGCCGCTGGACCACCTTGAGGGACACGTCGCGCGGGCCAGGACAGTGCTGAACAGGTGGCGGGACGTTGCCAGCGTGGTGCCGCACAACGATGGGGTCGCCAGCCGTGCGTTCAAGCGAGTCAACGAACCTCGTGCTCCCGCCCGACTGGGTAAAGAATCAATGAAGGATTGCGTGATCGTCGAAGCCTATATCGAGGCGGCTGGCCAGCTTCGCTCCGCAGGGCTGGTGGCGCCGATCGTGTTCGCCTCGTCGAATACGAAGGAGTATTTCGCGCCGAACACCCGACGTCTTCAAGATGAAATCGCTGCCGATCTAGAGGACGTTGGTGTGGAGTACGCCCCAAACTTCGGCGCAGCGAAACACAGTCTCGGCCTATAGGCGCATCTGGACAGGACCCTGGTGGCTGTGCATGGACGTTGCTGGGCGATGGCAGACGATCCCGGGTTGCCGGGCAGGTGGGGCTGGTACATAATCTGGTCTAATTCCGTGGCGCTCACGGAAGAAACCCGTTATCAATCAACGGGTTGAGTGCGGCGTAATGTTCCCTTCGCCCGCTCCAGAACACCCTGCCGAACCCCTGAAATGCCTAGCGTTTCGGGGGTTTTGCGTTTTTGGAGGCGGGAAGGTGTCGAAAAAGTGTCGAAGCCCTGGCAGAGAGAACAAGAAAATAGATCAGAACGGCTCTTCCGGGGAAATATCGGGAAAACCGTCACTAGCATCCTCGTCTTGATCTCCCTTGTACTTAATCCAAGCCAACTCTATAAATGGGTAATTTCTATCGACTATAGAATCAACGACGGACAAACCAATTTCCGGGTCCATCATCGAGCATGAGATGTTACCAGCCCTATACTCTTCTTTAAGCTTTAAGAGCATTGCCTCGCCAAACAAACCCCACCCAACAAAAGCAACCTTCGAATCACGACCAAGCATAACAGAACGAAGCTCACCCCAATGGGTATATCCTTCCGGACGGACAGAACAGACATTACTTAGTATATCAGTCGCGGCATCACGAATTTCCGAAAGAGCGTTCCCATGACCGACAGGGTCAAACTCAACCACGATATCCATAAACCGACTAACCATTTCCGGAATATCTTCCAGATCTATTTTTTGTAAAAACCTTTCAATAGACTGGTAAGGCGCAAAATTAATCACAGTAATCGAATAGGGAGCCAAGCTCAACTCCCATTCATCTTTCCAAAGAAAAGCAAACCCATGACTATTTAATCGAGCTCCGATGGTAGCCATAGATTGCAAGGCAGTTTTAAACTGCTCTATGCAGCCATCCAATCGATCTCTATTTGCATTTGGCTGATATAGCCCATCGTCATACAAGCAAATCTGATATCCCCCTAGATGACGATCACTTATAACCATGTCTAAACCACCTTCGGCGAGCTCTTGAACTGGCAATATCTCGAGACGCCTTACGCCTTCATGAAGCACCGGCCTCAAACAGATTAGGTTTTTCCTTTGCCAAAAGACCTCCTGCCGAACATAGTGCTTTAGGAGTGTCGACCATTCAGTAGAAACCAAAACATTCACCACATCACCGTCAGAAATAAAAGGTATCGAAGCCCTTATCTCACAGCAATACGCAGATAGTTCTGTTCCAGCCTGCCGGCTCGGACTAACTAAATTCTTTAACTCAACAATAACGATCGATTCTGTCTCAGTGGCGTATAGTACAAAGTCAGGCTTTAACGCCTCTCCTACGTTAATAGATATATTTTCATTTTCAGACGCCACCACATTAGAATAGAGCGATTCTTTGCATACATTTATAGAATCAAGAATACGCTGCTCCATCCTTCCGCTAGGCTTATAGTCATCATAGCAATCAATATTAACAATAACATCTGCCAGACCATCACCATTCGACAGCTCTTCAGACAACCAATCTTGCATTTCAGATTCACTTTGAAAAAGCCCCATACACCTGCATCCATCCTATTAAAGTAGTGGATTCAGTGTAACCGCAGATGCCAAATAGTCTTGAGAAAGATGCGCATACCGCATTGTCATTGAAATCGACGCATGCCCCAAGATTTGCTGCAACGTCACGATGTGCCCGCCGTTCATGATGAAGTGACTTGCGAAGGTATGGCGTAGCACGTGGCTGGCCTGCCCTCTCGGGAGCGTGATCGAAGTGGACAGCAGCACGATGCGGAACACGCCGAGGCAGTTGGTGAACGGTCCGTGAGTCTGCCAGTGCTGACGAATCTCTTTGGCCAAGGCTTCCGAGATTGGCACCGAGCGAACGCGCTTCGACTTGGTGTTGGCGAAGATCACCGTGTTGCCCTTCAACCGATCCAGGGTCAGTGCCTGCGCTTCTCCCCATCGAGCACCGGTTGCAAGGCAGATGCGAGCGACCATCTTCGGATGCGGCGACGTGGTACGAGCATCGAGCGCGGCAAGCAGTTCAGATACCTGATGCTTGGTCAGGTATGACAGCGGCTTCTCCTGAAGCTTCAGCGGGCGCATGCGTCCGACAGGATTCTCGTAGTCGATGGACCCTAGCTGCCGTAGCTCGTTATACATCGACTTGAGGTAGCCAAGGCGGTTGTTGGCGTACTTGCCCGACATACCTTTAGAGACCTGTAACGAGCGCACACGGGCCACTTTCGCCGGTTCCAGGGACACCGCCACCGGGTCACCCAGATCCTTCGCAATCAGCCGCAGAATCGCCACACAGCGCTTACCGTTCGCGAGAGTCTGGCCATGCAGCTCATACCAGAGTTCGACCAGCTCGGAAAGCTTGCGGCGGTCCTTGGGCTTGATCGTCCAACCCGGATTCTCAGAGCATTTCTGGCGAGCATTGGCCTCGAACTGTGAATCGCCCCGGCGAAGCGATACTGCCAACGCTGCATGACGTGCAGATTCACGGCATGGCAACCAATGCCCTGGTGATCACCGGCATCGAGTTCATCGACGGCGTGGCCTACTCGCAGTCTTGGCATTGCAGGGTCACGTAGCCCCGCTAGTGCACCTTTTGGAACAGCAGCTACCAACCCGAATCGAACGGTTACCGAGGCCTGCATCCGCCCAAAGCTGGCATTCGACACTGCGAACGAATGCAGCAAAGAATCATTCAAAAATATTTCCTCCACTGATAGCATGGCATCAATTTGCCATCCAGAAAGATCATATGGGCTGGTCCTAAGGCAAAATCTCACTGGTGGCCTTGGCATAAACGCCTAGCGCGTGACGCGTGATACAGCCGGTTTTTCCGCTCGTTCGGGAGCGGATAAAACCGCCCACTTAAGTAAGCATTAGTTCACACCCAAAAGTTAACAGTTACGATAATCGCTAGGGCTTCAGCCAATGAAAAGCATAAATATTATATCTCTTATGCAGGCATATAAAAGCCTCAACCCAGCAGAATACAACAACTATATAAAGCACTACGGGATAGATATAAACAACAGCGAAATTGAAGACCTTGACCACCTCGCTTCAAACATATACAAAATCTTATCGTTCGTTAATATATTCGATGCGTTTTTTGTAGGCTATAAAATACAACACATTAGCAAAGAATTTGATTTGCTGCGCTTCGGCTACAATTATATTTTAAACATCGAGCTTAAGAGAAGCAGTACCGAGACAAAGATCTGCAATCAACTAACAAGAAACAAATACTATCTCAACCACATAAACAAAGTTGTACATAATTTCTCTTACATTGTTGAAACAAACACACTTTACAAACTCGATAGTAAGAACGCCCTTGAGGTAGTTGATTTCAGATTACTAACACAACTATTGACCAATCAAAACGTATTGAAGATAGAGAATCCTGACGAATTATTTAATCCGTCAGACTATTTGGTCTCACCTTTCAACTCCACAGATAAATTTATTAATAGTCAATACTTCTTGACTGGCCAACAAGAAACCATAAGAGATAAAATCTTAACCCTAATCAACAATGGCGCATCGCATTTTATTTCAGTAAATGGCGGCCCAGGGACCGGAAAAACATTACTAATATATGATCTGGTCAAGCTAATCAAATATAAAAAACGAACCCTTGTTGTACATTGCGGAAATCTAAATGAAGGCCACCTTAAACTAAACAATCTGGGCTGGAATATTATACCAATAAAAAACCTAAGAAATTACAACCTAAGCAGCTTTGACTTAGTTGTTATTGATGAAGCACAGAGAATATATACAACTCAATTTGACAAAATAGTTATTGATATTGCAGCGAGCAATAAGGTTTGCATTTTCTCTTATGACAAGCAGCAGACTCTATCTTCAGCAGAGGCTCGGGCAGATATTGATGGAAAAATTAATTCCGTCACAGGCATATCTAAGTTTAAATTATCCGACAAAATTAGAACAAATAAAGAAATTTCCAGCTTCATTAAGCTACTATTTAATAACAAACGAAGCGACATTATCTTCTCCAACTGCGGCAACGTTGACTTTAATTACTTCACCGACTCAGCGACGGTTAGGAACTATATCCAGATTATAAGTAACGATGGATGGGAGGTACTTAAACTGACTCCATCACTACATGCAAACGAGCATCACGAGTCGTATTCAAATATTCACAGCAAGAATTCACACGCAGTAATCGGACAAGAGTTCGATAACGTTGCCGTCGTTATGGATGAATATTTCTCCTATGACAACTCAGGCTCATTAACTTATAAATCAAAAACGTATTACGACTCTGTAAAAATGCTATTTCAGAATATCACGAGAACAAGGAAGAGATTGAAACTAATAATAATAAGCAACAAGCAAGTACTGAGTAGATGCCTATCTATTTTGGAGTAAATGGTAAAATCCAGGACGGAGGCCGGCCTACGAGTAGTCATGTCGTAGGAGCGCTAAGGCTACAGCCCTTGGCGTTCCTTTTTTCAGGGCTCCCGTCTACCATAGCCAGCGATGAGGAAGCGGATATCCATTTGGTCCCTCCCAGCGTGGAGTAAGACTAACAAGGTAGCTGCCGGGAAGCTGGTAAGCTCAATGGACGGGAGGCGAGAAGTGATCGGAAAACGAATAGTCGAAGTGGCATTTTTGGTTGCCCTTCTTTGCTTTTGGATCGGCTACTGGATAACACCAGAGCTTATCCCCCTTCCCCTGCCTGAAACGTTGCTCAGCCCTAGAGTGGCTAACGCTATTGCTGTCGCAGCCAGCGCATCTCTCTTGAGCGAGCTCTTTTTCGCCGTGACTCGCAAAGAGGCGGATGCGATAGAGGTTTTTCGACCCTATGGACTGGTGCTTTTCGGTGGGGCGGTATTTGTTCTTACCTACACCTTTCCCTGGCTGTTCTTTGTTAACGGGCCAAGCGGCTTAGGTGTGACAGCTTGGTTCTTCCGACTGGGGACGAGCGAAGCCCCCTCTTTCAGCCTCTACATTGCGCTCATACTGAGCCTCGGTAGCTTTGGGCTGTACCTCTTCACGATCGGGTTGAAAGCGTTCCTTTCAGTGCTTTCCCCCCGGCTCAAGTGACTGTCTTTTGTGGCCCATGGCGAAGGCCAGCTGTCGAAAAAATGTCGAAATCAATGCAACACAAAGGCACGAATCCGAACCAGCAGCCCGCAGAGTTAGCCGCATAGCAACACATTGCGACGCACCGGCACTCCGGTCTCAAGGGTTCGATTCCCTATGCCCCCAAGGTCCACCTATACACCAAGGTGGGCTAGCGCATCAGACAATTTCGGCTCGATAGAGGCTGTCAGCGCGAGTCCAGTTCTTGGAGTCGTTCCAAGGCACCATCGACACCGTCCTGGGCCGCTTCCTCTACAAGCCGTCGCCCCATTGCTTTTTCCTGCCGAATGCCATTAGCGCCATAGAACAAGTCCAAGCCGTGGATAAGCTTGGCCGTGATATGACCACCGTCCGCAGCTCGTTTGCACAGCTGAGCAACATATGGCTTGTCCATTAGAACCATGTCGCCGGAGTCGTAGTAACCGGTAAGGACAAAGGTTGCTCCTGCGTGACCGAGGGTGGACGCTTTAGTCAGCAGAGCAATGCTCCGTCTCTCGAACTCCTCGTTGGATTCGTTTCTGTCGACGCTATAGGTCGAATACAGAAACAAGGCGTCCGGCTGAGACGCATTCAGCAGAGGCTGGATTAGGAGATGCGCCTCTCTAGCGGAGCCAGAGTCCAGCAGTTCCTGGGCTTTAGCGATGATCACATCATCGTCCATGTCGACCTCAGCAGACCTCAGACACCTGTCGAAAACGTGTCGAAATCAATGGAACGGAAAGCTACGGAGTGAGACGCCAAAACGGCGAAAACAGTGGCATTGGAACGCATAGCAACGCTTCAAAGCACTGTTTTAGAGGGTTTGAAGCCCAGTCACCTCTCTTCGCCCGGCGCACCGAGCCATCGTACATTCCGCTACTACCGTTTTCTATTCCTAAGAACCAGACCAACCGAAATAAATATTGCAAACGCCCCTAGGACTCTCTGCGTTCCCACATCAATCCCCATTCCTGCAGACCCACTATTATTTAGAGTTCGGCTCCGCAGCCCAGGTGATAGCTCCGAATCATTCGCCACCAACAAAACCCCGATAACGAATAAAAATATATATGGCCAATTTCCGTAAAAGAAATTTTTAAACATGCATCCCCCTGCGAAAAAATGCTTCCGAGCAGATCAGCCAAACAGCTAAATCGTAACAGTCCTGCAAGTTTAAGTCCTAACCTCTGAGGAGTTAGGCTACTGAGGTCCTTGCGATTATCAACCGTCAAGGGCGATTCTGACGAAAAGTGGCCGCACAGACTGTCGAAAAAGCGTCGAAACCTATGATACGAATAGGTACGAATCCGGACCAAAAGTCTAGGGAATCAGCCATATCGCAACACATTGCGACGTTCTGGAATAGTGGTCTCAAGGGTTCGATTCCCTTCGCCCGCTCCAGTTTCCATGCAAAAGCCCCCGGCAGCCTGAGTTGCCGGGGGCTTTTGTTTTCTGAGGCGGTCCATTGAGCAACCTGCGAGCGGGCAGCTCACCTGCTGTGATTCAGGCGAAACGACACCGGTAATACCCGCCGCTCCATGGCGCACAAAAAAGGCCGTATCCAACGATACGGCCTTTTTCGCTGCACCAGCGCTGACATCAGGCGTCAGGCTTTCTGGGTCTCGCGATGGTGAATTCGGCCCTTTTGTAGGGCTCCTTGCGACCGTGTTTCCCAGCGGGGATCTCCTGGATCTCCCCGCCCTTGGAGAGAAAGGCCGAGATTTTCTTATCCAGCTCCAAACGTGCGCTTTTCGTCTCTGAATCGGACATCAGGTCACCCGAGGTGATGAGCCACCAGATTGGCGGCTAGCGAACCACTATACGCGTGGAATGCTCGCTATCCCGACCGCCGGACCGATTTATGTAATTTCCCGCGAAATCGCTACCTATTCCCTGCCAACTCTGTATGCTGCCCGTCTGCCTGCTCGGTTTAGCGGCACCGGTTCGATGATTTGTCTTCTTGATTCTCCATCTCTGCGGTCCCTTCACTTCGCATCCAGTCAGACCACGCATGCTGCATGGCCTGATTAATTCTTGATTGGAGTTTCATCATGGCAACTCGCCAAACCGGTATCGTCAAATGGTTCAACGCTGAGAAAGGCTTCGGCTTCATTACCCCGGAAAGCGGCCCGGACGTTTTCGTCCACTTCCGCGCTATCGAAGGTACCGGCTACAAGTCGCTGGACGAAGGCCAGAGCGTCAGCTTCAACGTCACTGCCGGCGCCAAAGGCCCGCAGGCCGAGCAAGTGCAAGTGATCTAACCGCTACGGTTAGGAAAAGCCCCGCCAATGCGGGGCTTTTTCGTTTCTGCTCGAGCGCTCTCCAGTCCGTTGCAAGCGGATTGATCACGGTCACAGTGCCTTTTGGCAGCGGCACGGCGGCTCTTGTAGAATTCCCCTCTCCACCGCCTGAGCGCTCCCATCTTCAGCCCGGACTCACCGTATGCCCGCTTCCGCATTGCACCGGCAGCTGATGTCCTGGCTCCTGCTTTCCTTCTTCCTGCTTGCTCGCCTGGCGTGGGCGCAACCGATGATCGACGCCGCCAGCGTCTCGACCCAGCCGCTCACGCTCACCAGCTACGTCTCTGTCCTTGAGGACCCGAGCGGCAAGCTGACACTGGCAGACGTGCAGTCCACCGAGCTGCAGAACCGCTTCAAGGCCGATCAGCCGCCGGGCAGCTCACTGGCGATGGGCTTCACCCGCTCGGCATTCTGGCTGCGACTGAACCTGAGCAACTCCAGCGATATGCCGCTGCAGCGCCTGCTGGTACTGGAGAACCCGAGGGTTTCCCATGTGCAGGCGAACATCCCGCAGGCGGATGGCTCGTACAGGGCGATCAATACCGGCAGCGACGTCCCGCAGTCGAGCAAGGTCTACCCGAACCGCAACTTCGTCTTTCCGCTGACGCTGCCGGCGCACTCGGAGCAAACGATTTACCTGCGGGTCGAGTCGAGCATCGGGTTACTGGTACCGCTGCAACTGTGGCCGGTGAAGGCCTTCCACGCCTACGAACGCGATGACTACACCGGCAAGGCGTGGTACTTCGGCATCGCAGTGGCGATGATCCTGTTCAACCTGATGCTGCTGCTCGCGCTGCGGGATCCGATCTACCTGCTCTATGTAGTCTTCGTGAGCTGCACCGCCGGGGCACTGGCGATCAAGAATGGCCTGGCGCCGGACTGGTCGCTGTTCGGCATGCCGCTCAACGCCAACGTCATCTACTACTCCGGCGTGTCACTGGCACTTGCGGCACTGCTGCAGTTTGCCCGACGGATGATGCAGTTCGAGCGGATATTGCCGCGTCTGGACTGGGTGCTGCGGGGGATGATCCTGCTCTACCTGCTCAGCCTCATCGCTTATGCCATCGCGCTGCCGTACGTGTCCCGCGCAGGCATCCTGCTGAACTTCGCCACGGCGGTGATCCTCCTGGCAGGTGCCGGCGTCGCCGCGTTCAAGCGCCAGCGCAGCGCGTTCTTCTTCCTCGCCGCCTTCGCGTTGCTGATGCTGGGCGGGGCGATGACCTCACTGCGTGCAATGGGCATCGTGCCGACCAACCTGTTTACCGTGGACGGCCTGCAACTGGGCTCGGCGATGGAGATGCTCGTGCTGGCCTTCGCCCTCGCCGACCGCTTCAACGTCATGCGTCGGGAGAAGGTAAGGGTGCAGGAGGAATTGATCCGTACCCAGCAGCAGCTTGTGGATAACCTGCGCAGCTCCGAGCACGAGCTGGAACTGCGCGTCGCCGAGCGCACCGATGAGCTGCGCGAGCTGAACAACCAGTTGGAAGCGATGAGCCTGACCGACGCCCTCACCGGCATCGCCAACCGGCGCCGCTTCGACCAGGTGCTGGCGCAGGAATGGGGGCACGCGCGCCGTTCGGGTGAGTCGCTGGCGCTTGCCGTGGTCGATGTGGACTGGTTCAAAAGCTACAACGATCGTTACGGCCATCCCGCCGGCGACGCCTGCCTGCGCGAGATCGCCCAGGCGCTCGCCACCAAGGTCAACCGCTCCACCGACCTGGTGGCGCGCTACGGCGGCGAGGAGTTCGTTTTCCTCGCGCCGATGACCGATCTCGCCGGCGTGCGCGGCATGGCGAACAAGCTGCTGCAGGCGGTGGAAGCCCTCGCCCTTCCCCATGAGCTTTCACCACTGGGGCGGGTGAGCGTGAGCATCGGCATTGCAGTAGCACTGCCGGTGGAGGAAGCCTCCGCCGAAGGGCTGGTAGCAAGGGCGGATGCGGCCTTGTATGAGGCGAAGGAGCAAGGGCGGAATCAGGTGGTGGGCGGTTGAAAGGCGTCAGTTCGCCTTGTTGGCGGCCGGCACATTTTGGGCACGAATCCAGCCCTCCATGAGTTGGCCACCGTTTACGACCCTCACCTGCATCCATCCATCATCACGGGTTGCCTTGATCTCCGCCAGAGCCCCGTAATGCAGGAAGATCGCGTTGTGGCCCGAGCCAAGCTCGCGCTGCGGTGCACTGAACAGTTGGACGCGACGCCCTTTGATGATCCAGGTCTCTCCCGGCCGCGCCTCGACGAAGGGCGTCGAATCGACAGGATTGTGGGCGTACATCGCCTTGAGTGAGAGTCCCAACCAAAGCGCCAGCCCCGCGCTAATCAGACCTAGCGACAATGGAAATCGGGCGAGATAAGGCCGCACGCTCCGCCGCCCCCTCGACTGGCTGCGCTCAAGCTCGAAGTGCATAGCGCAGAGCCCTGATTCATCGGTCAGGGCAATCTGCTTGCAAAGTCGGCACTGCATGGGCTCCCTCCCTCGAATAGCGGTGACTAATCTAGGGTGTTCGTCCCCATCCCGCCAGCTCCGTGCGGCTTGGTGCACTCAGAGACTCTGGCCTCGAAGCGGTCACTCCGAAGGCCCTCGCCACTTCCCCAGCCAACCACCGACATCGGCCGATATCGTGCTGAACTTCGGCACATCGTCCCAGGAAATCCACAGGCGCCCCTGCCAGTCGAGGACCGTGACCCGGTCCGAACGCCAGCTCATCTGAACGCGGCGGGGTCGTTGCGGGTCGCTCCGTCCCTGGTCGCGCAGCAGCGGGATCACCTCGTCGGACAACCAGCGCGTCACAATGCGGTATTCCGGATGGCCGTAGCGGATCAACGCCTTGTACAGCGCCGGCTCGTTGATGACCTCGACCTTCTCCTCGGTGCCTCGGGCCTGCAACAGCCAGACGGTCCGCACCTTATCGCCCGACACCTTCCCCGCCAGACTTTGCGGATGCCGCAGGCCGAGCATTCGCGCGAAATCGTGCGCAACGATCCAGGGCTGGTCGTCGATCATCACGCCGCGCAAATGGTGGTTGTCGCGGGTGAATGTGGTGGCGATGTAGAGATCATCCATGGCTAGCCTCCGAGGGCAGGAAACAGCGATCCACCGGTTCGAGTCGCCAAGCTCGAGACGGTGGGCTTTCGAAAGGGCGAGCGGATGCGCAGGCGCGAGGCTTCCCGTTCGAGAGTGGTTGGGTCAGTATTCGAGATCAATCGCAAGACTGATCGAGCAATATTTGCTCAATCCAAGTATTGCCTAAACCACAAGGATTGAGCAACTATTGCTCAAATATACTTTCCTATGACGGAAACCACTGCAGATAGAGCTCGACTATTGGTCAAGGTTCTGGGTCCGAAGAAGACCAGCCTTCATGGCGGCGATTACGACCGCTGGAGAAGCATTAGCAAGGGCGCGATCCGTGTCAGTACGGATGAAATCGATGTGCTGGTGAAGCTGTACCCGCAGTACGCGCTGTGGCTGGTCACTGGCACCCCCAAACCGGAGATACCTCAGGTAGCACCAGGCAATGATTAGAGGCCGCAGGAATGAGCGCTGCGTGGAGCACGTTTGAAACAAGCACGTACCTCGACAACGAGGAAGTCATCGCCGAATACCTGTCCCAGGTCCTGGCTGACGGCGATCCCGATGAATTGCTGCTGGCCATCGGCAACATCGCCAAGGCGCGCGGCATGACCAGGATCGCCAATGACTCGGGCCTTGGCCGGGAAAGCCTGTACAAGGTCTTCGCGCCGGGAGCCAAGCCGCGCTTCGAGACGGTGATGAAGGTTTTGCGAGCTCTGGGGTTAGAACTGCAAGCCAAGCCCGCCAGCGGCGGCAAGTAAACGAGAAAGGGCGGAATCCTCCTCCGCCCCGGCACTCGCTCAGGCCCTCGCCTTCGCCCCATCCCTCTCCTTCAACAACGCCTGAATCACCTGCTCCTGTTCCTCATATCCACCCTCCCCGATCGACAGGTGGCGCACGCGCCCCTGGGCGTCGATGAAGTAGTGTGCCGGCCAGTACTGGTTCGCGAAGGCGTTCCAGATCCGATACTGATTATCCAGCGCCACCGGATAGTGGATGTCGTGTTGTTTCACCGCCTCACGGACGTTCGCCGGTACGCGCTCGAACGGGTACTCCGGGGTGTGCACGCCGATCACCACCAGCCCCTGGTCCGCATACTTCTTCGCCCAGGCGTTCACGTAGGGCAGGCTGTGCTGGCAGTTGATGCAGTCGTAGGTCCAGAAGTCGACCAGCACTACCTTGCCGCGCAGGTCGCGCAGGTTCAGTTCCGGGCTGTTGATCCACTCCACCGCGCCTTGCAGCTCGGGGGCCGGGCCCAGGTCGGGCAGGCGTTCTGCGCCGTGGGCCATGTCACCGGGCATCAGTTGGCTGATGAGCGCGGGCACGCCGTCGATGACCTTGTGCTCCAGACTGTTCACCAGGGTCGATGAGCTACCCGAAGCCAGCTGCGCGCTGGTGCCGCTGGCGATGCCGACCACCGCCAGCAGGGCGAGCACGCCGGTGGCACGACGCAGGCCTTCGACGACCGCCAGGCGCGGCCGCAAGTGCTGCATCAGCCGGCGACCGGCGAAGAGAACCACGCCCAGTACCGTGGCGCTTCCCAGCCCATAGGCAAACAGCAGCAGGCTGGTCTGCGCGCTCGGGCCCTGCAGCATGGCGCCGGAGAGAATCAGCCCCAGCACCGGGCCGGCGCAGGGCGCCCACAGCAGGCCGGCGGCAAAGCCCATCATCCACGCGGAAAACACCGGCGGCATGCGTCGGGCTTCGCCGTGCAGACGATCACCGAGCCAGGCCCAGGGGCGCGCCAGCCAGTCGCTGAAGCGCGGCCAGAGCAGCGCCAGTGCAGAGACTGACAGCAGCACCAGCGCAAACCACCGGCCCCACTCACTGGCGGCAATCACCCAGTTGCTGGAAACACTCGCCAGGCTCGCCAGCACGGCGAAGCCGCTGGCCAGGCCGAGCAGCGTGACCCACGGCGACCACGCCGGGCCGCCGGCGCGCTGCAACAACAAGGGAAGCACGGGAAGGATGCAGGGGCTGAGCAGGGTCAGCGCCCCGCCGAGAAAGGCGATGAGCAGCATGGAAACCTCGATGGGCCGGCGGCCCGTGGGCTTTTTTCTGGAGTGAACAGCGGGAAAAAACGCCGCGGCCATCCGTGGCTGCGGCTCAGGGGAATCAGCCGCCTTCGTTGCAGTTGGTGGCGAACTTGCGGTAGGCCAGGCTGTGCGGCTGGCCATGGGAGTCCAGGTAATCCATACGTGCATTGACGATGCCGCAGTCGAAGGGCGACGCCGCCTCTTCCTGGATGGCAACGACCTTTTTCACGTCGAGCTTCTGGCCGTAGTGGTACTGCTCAACGGGCTGCGTGTCGGCAGCCTGGGCGCCGAAGCTGGCGAAGGCGGCAACGGCGGCGAAGAGGCAAGCGTTGGCGATCTGGATGGCTTTCATGGTGGTTCTCCTGTCCTGTGTCGGGTTTGGCTGGCGAAGGCTGTGTGCCTCGCCGTTGCTGCCCATTTCACGTTCAGGAGGTATCGGGCTTGTGTCGCGCAGGCCCTTGGTTTGCCGCGCCGGGTATCGGCGGCGGCTGTAGATACAGTGGAATACAAAGCACGGAAGGCAAGCGTGGCGCTGCGCTATAAACTCGCCTCAACCCACTGTGAATGAGGCACCGGCATGGACCATGTCGATCACGTACTGATCGTCGACGACGACCGCGAGATTCGCGAGCTGGTCGGCAACTACCTGAAGAAGAACGGCCTGCGCGTGAGCCTGGCGGCGGATGGCCGGCAGATGCGCGCCTTCCTCGACGCCAACTCGGTCGACCTGATCGTGCTCGACATCATGATGCCCGGCGACGACGGCCTGAAGCTGTGTCGCGAGCTGCGCGTGGGCAAGCACAAGTCCACACCGGTGCTGATGCTCACCGCGCGCAACGACGAGACCGACCGCATCATCGGCCTGGAGATGGGCGCCGACGACTACCTCACCAAGCCCTTCTCCGCCCGTGAGCTGCTCGCGCGGATCAACGCCGTGCTGCGCCGCACGCGCATGCTGCCGCCGAACCTGCAGGTCAGCGAGGCGAGCCGGCTGATCGGCTTCGGTCGCTGGAAGCTCGACACCACCGCGCGCCACCTGCTCGATGAAGACGGCACCCTGGTCGCCCTGAGCGGCGCCGAGTACCGCCTGCTGCGCGTGTTCGTCGATCACCCGCAGCGCGTGCTCAGCCGCGAACAATTGCTGAACCTCACGCAAGGCCGCGAGGCGGACATCTTCGATCGCTCCATCGACCTGCTGGTCAGCCGCCTGCGCCAGCGCCTGCTGGATGACGCCCGCGAACCCGCCTACATCAAGACGGTGCGCAGCGAAGGCTACGTCTTCGCCCTGGCCGTCGAACTGCTCGAGCCCAACGCATGAAATCCGTCCTGCACTGGCCGCGTACGCTGGCCGCGCGCCTGGCGCTGATCTTTCTCGCCGGGCTGGTGTTCGCCTACAGCCTGTCGTTCTGCTCGCAGTTCTACGAGCGCTACCAGAGTGCGCGCAGCATGATGCTGGGCAACCTGGAAACCGACGTCAGCACCGCCGTCGCACTGCTCGATCGCCTGCCGCTGGACGAACGCGAGCGCTGGCTGCCCATGGTCCAGCGCCCCAACTACCGCTACCGCCTGGATGGCGGCCAGCCCGGCGAGCCGATGAACATGGCGCAGGCGCCGATGGCGGCGACCTCCATCGCCGATGCCATCGGCCCGCGCTACGGGCTGCGCTTCGAGAACATCCCCGGCGCCACCCCGCACTTCCAGGTGCACCTGAAGCTCGCCGACGGCATGCCGCTGACCATCGACGTGACACCCAAGGGCGTGCCCGTGGCGCAGTGGCTGCCCTGGGTACTGATCGTCCAGTTGGCGCTGCTGCTGTTCTGCACCTGGCTTGCGGTGCGCCTGGCGATTCGCCCGCTGACGCGCCTGGCCCAGGCGGTGGATCATCTCGACCCGGACGCCCCGGCGCCGGAGCTGGACGAGCGCGGCCCCAGCGAAGTCGCCTACGCCGCCCGCGCCTTCAACGCGCTGCAGGGTCGTATCGGCTCGTACCTCAAGGAGCGCATGCAACTGCTGGCGGCTATCTCCCATGATCTGCAGACGCCCATCACGCGGATGAAACTGCGCGTCGAACAGATGGACGACTCGCCCGAACGCGAACGCCTGTGGAGCGATCTGGAAGAAATGCAGCATCTGGTCCGCGAGGGCGTGGCCTACGCCCGCAGCATGGACGGCGCCAGCGAGGCGGCGGTGAAGGTCAACCTCGACGCCTTTCTCGACAGCCTGGTGCTCGACTATCAGGACAGCGACCAGGCCGTGGAGCTGCTGGGCAGCAGCCATGCCGTACTGGAAACCCGCCCCCACGCGCTGCGCCGGGTGCTCACCAACCTGGTGGATAACGCGCTGAAGTTCGGCGGCTCCGCCCAGGTGGAGGTCGAGCGCGATGCCCAGGGTGTCGTGTGTATCCGTGTGCTCGACGACGGCCCCGGCATCCCCGAGGAAGAACTCACCGAAGTGCTGAAACCCTTCTACCGGGTGGAAAGCTCGCGCAACCGCGGCACCGGCGGCACCGGCCTGGGGCTGGCGATTGCACAGCAACTGAGCCAGGCCCTGGGCGGCACGCTGAGCCTGTCCAACCGCGCCACGGGCGGGCTGTGCGCGCAGCTGGAATTGCGCCCAGTCAGCTGAGGCTGCTCTTGAGAGAGATGTACACAGAGATACAAGACGGCCATCCCCGGACACATCCGGTATAAAGCCCCTCGCCAAGATGGCTCCACGAACAGCGGCGGCAACCCGCCCGCCGCGTTCCCCAAAGGAGCCTGCCATGAACCGTCCCGCCGAAAACGCCAGCCTGCATGGCTGGCGCCTGTTCTCCCTGCTGTCCGCCCTGGTGCTGCTCGCCACCGCATTGGCCCTGTGGAGCCAACCGCAATGGGTCGAGGCCCTGCGTAGCGCGATCCGCGTCACCGCCCGCACGTCCTTCGCACTGTTCCTCGCCACCTTTCTCGCCTCGTCCCTGATGGCATTGGTACCGAGCGGCTTCACCCGCGACCTGCTGCGTGAGCGACGCTTCCTCGGGCTGGCCTTCGCCTTCTCCCACGCCGTGCACGCGGTGCTGATCATCCTCTATGTGAAGTTCTTCCCCGAGACCTTCTGGCACGGCCGCAGCGCCGCCGCGAACATCCCCGGCTCCGTCGGCTATGTCTTCATCCTCCTGCTGACCCTCACATCCTTCCCCTACGCAGTGAGACTGCTCGGCGCCCGTACCTGGAAACTGCTGCACAGCACCGGCACCTGGGTGATCGCCGGGGTGTTCGTGCTCTCCTTCTACAAGCGCCTGCCGATGGGCTCCTGGTACCCGCTGGGCTTCGGCCTGATCTTCAGCGCCATCGCCTTCAAGCTCATCGCCAAGCTGGCCGTGCGCCTGCGCCGTGGCGCGCGCCCCGCCCTGCCGAACGCCTGACTCCGACTTCATCGACAACCGGGCTATCCGCCGCCCGGCCGCCCGAGCCTTGCCCACAACCTTGCCCAAGAGGTGCACCATGACCCTGCTGACCCTGAACCCGCTCAAGACCGCCTTCGACCAACTCGACCGCCTCGCCGCCTGGGGCTGGGACATTCCCCTGCGGCTGTTCCTGGCCTGGGAGTTCTTCGAGTCAGGCCTGGAGAAGTGGCACGGCGACAACTGGTTCGAACAGATCCACGCCAGCTTCCCCTTCCCCTTCAACCACTTCTCCGCCGGCTTCGACTGGCAGGTGTCGATGTGGGCCGAACTGATCGCACCGGTGTTGCTGCTCCTGGGGCTGGCAACCCGCTTCGCCTCGACCTCGCTGATCGTGGTGACCCTCGTCGCCATCGCCGCGGTGCACTGGCCGGCGCAGTGGTCGAGCCTAGCGGAACTGGCCCAGGGCTATTCGATCACCGACCACGGCTTCGGCAACTACAAGCTGCCGCTGATCTATCTGGTGGCGTTGTTGCCGCTGCTGCTCAAGGGTGCGGGCGCGCTGAGTGTGGATGGGTTGGTGCGGCGGTTCATGGGGACTTCGCGCATGGCCTGATCGGCTGCTGATTTTGACGAGAACCGGGCAACGCCCTCTCCTTGGGAGAGGGCGTTTTCGTTTGTCTGCAGGAAAGTTGTGCTGACTTGCAGAACCGAGCCTGGTCCCGCCCCGCGACAGGTTCCTACCCTACGACATACAAGCGAGCTTGCTCGCGAAGGGTGCTCCCGGCAGTTGCGGCGCTGGATCGGTTCGCGAGCAAGCTCGCTCCTACAAAAAGCAAAAAGCAAAAAGCAAAAAGATCCGACGCCGGGCATGGGCTGTTTCTGTTCAGGAAGCACCGGATACAACCGACCACTGTAGGAGCGAGCTTGCTCGCGAACGGTACTCCCGGCAGCTGCGGTGCTGGATCGGTTCGCGAGCAAGCTCGCTCCTACAAAAAGCCAAAAGATCCGGCGCCGGGCATGGGCCGTTTCTGTTCTGGAAACGCCGGGCACAGCCGAACGCTGTAGGAGCGAGCTTGCTCGCGAAGGGTTCTCCCGGCAGCTGCGGTGCTGGATCGGTTCGCGAGCAAGCTCGCTCCTACAAAAAGCCAGAAGATCCGGCGCCGGGCATGGGCCGTTTCTGTTCAGGAAACGCCGGGCACAGCCGAACGCTGTAGGAGCGAGCTTGCTCCCGAACGGTACTCCCGGCAGCTGCGGCGCTGGATCGGTTCGCGAGCAAGCTCGCTCCTACAATAAGCCAAAAGATCGTGCGCCGGGCATGGGCCGTTTCTGTTCAGGAAGCACCGGATACAACCGACCGCTGTAGGAGCGAGCTTGCTCGCGAAGGGTTCTCCCGGCAGTTGCGGCGCTGGATCGGTTCGCGAGCAAGCTCGCTCCTACAAAAAGGCAAAAGCAAAAAGCCCGCGCACCGATGGGGGTGCGCGGGCTGGGTTGTGAATAAAAATCTGATCAGGGAATGACGAACCCGATCTCGATATTGCCGCGAGTTGCCTTGGAATACGGGCAGATCTGATGCGCTTCGTCGACCAGCCTGGCCTTGTCCGCGGCGTCCAGCCCTGGCAGGTGCACGGTGAGCTGGGCGGCCAGGGCGAAGCCGCCGTCGGCGGTGTTGCCCAGGGAGACTTGCGCGTCCACCGCCACATCGGCCGGCAGGCGCAGGTTCAGCTTCTGCCCGGCGCGGCGCAAGGCGCCGATAAAACAGGCGGACCAACCGATGGCGAACAACTGCTCGGGGTTGCTGCCGGGGCGGCCCGAGCCAGGTGGGCTCAGCGGCAGGTCCAGCTCACCGTCGGTGGTCTGGCCGCGGCCGTCGCGGCCACCAGTGGTATGGGTGTGGGCGGTGTAGATCACGCTTGCCAGGGTGTCGGTCATGGCGCTTCTCCTTCAGGGGCGATGCAATGGGGGACGACGCGGTGCGGTGCAGTTGGGGCGGGTGCCGAGCACCACGCCTTGCTCTTTCAGGCTGCGCAGCAGGGCGATGCCCTGCTCTTCGATGGCGGCCAGTTCGATGCCGGCGATTTCCGCCAGCGCCTTGAGATGTTGGCGACCGGTAAGTTGCCATTGTTGCAGCGACACCAGCAGCGCATGGGCCAGCGGGGCCAGGCGCGAGAAGTGCACCTTCAGGTCCGCGCCGCGGCGTGCCAGCAGCAGTGTCGGCTCGGCCGGGGCTTGCTGCGGGACGTGTTCGGGGCCGATGTGGCTGACCGGCCAGGCGTAGGCCAGCGGCAGCGCGAGACTGGAGAGCTGCGGCACGCCGTCGAGCAGGTCGCCGTCTGGATCATGGGCCGGTTCGGTCTTGTCGCTGAGCAGCAGCGCGGTCTCGATCCATTCGTAGTGGGCCAGCTCGGCCACCCAGCCAGACTGCTCGCCGCGGCTTTCGAGGTACCCGACGAACTCGCCGGCGACCTCGGTGAACAGCGGCGTCTGGCAACGGAAGCCGGCGTAGAAATCCTCGGTCAGCGCTTGCCAGTGCTCGTGCGCGAGGCTGGCATGCAGCACCGGGAAATTGCCGGCCAGCAGCGATTGCAGGTTGCCGAAGAACAGCTGCCGGTACACCGCCAGGCGCCGCGCCTCGATGCCGGGCGGCGGCTCGTTGGCCTGCGGGTCGCGGATGAAGCGGGTCATGCGCAGTTGCTGTTCGCGCAGGGACTCAGCCATGGCGCACCTCCGGCTGGCGCGCGGCAGCCTGAATGCCGCGGATGTACTCCACCTCGCCGAGCAGCTCGGCCAGCGGAGGCAGGTTGAAGTCGCGTTCCAGCAGGGTCGGGACCGTGCCCAGATGCTGGTAGGCGCTGGCCAGCAGGCTCCAGACGTCGTCCTTTACGGCAGCGCCGTGGGTGTCGATCTTCAGGTCCGGCGCCTCGTCGTAGTGCCCGGCGACATGCAGGCAAACCACGCGCTCGGCCGGCACGCGTGCCAGGAATCCGGCAGCGTCGTAACCGTGGTTGTGGGCGTTGACGTAGAGGTTGTTGACGTCCAGCAGCAGGTCGCAGTCAGCCTCGCTGAGCACCGCGCGGAGGAAGTCGATTTCGCTCAGCGCCTGATAGGGCGCGGCGTAGTAGGAAATGTTTTCCACGGCGATACGACGGCCGAGGACGTCCTGCACCTCACGGATGCGCCCGGCGATGTGGCGCACGGCCTCGTCGGTGAAGGGCATGGGAATCAGGTCGTAGAGATGGCCATCGTCGGAGCAGTAGCTCAGGTGTTCGCTGAACAGCGACACCTGGTGCTGGTCGAGGAACTCGCGAACACGCCGCAGGAACACCTGGTCCAGCGGTTCCGGGCCGCCGAGGGACAGCGACAGCCCATGGCAGGACAGCGGGAAGCGTTCGGCCAGGCGCGCCAGGCCTTCGCCATAGGAACCGCCGACACCGATCCAGTTGTCCGGGGCGACTTCGAGGAAATCCACGGCGCGGTCGTCCATTTTCAGCAACTCGGGCAGCAGGGCGCGGCGCAGGCCGAGGCCGGCTCCATTGAGGGATGTGGTCATGGCGGTCTCCTGGGCGAAGTGCCCTCCCCGGCCAGCGGCGCGGGGAGGTCTGCGGGGAATGTCAGTTCCTGGCCTGGCTCAGCTTGCTGTACAGGTCGGCCGGGAACGGCTTGCCGTTGGCGTCGAACTGGTTCTTGCGGAACTGGTAGACCTCGGCTTCGGAGAGGTAGCCGTCGTGGTTGGCGTCGATCGCATCGAACTCGGCATTCGCCTTGGGTGCCACGGCCAGCAATTCGGCGCGGGAGACGCGACCGTCGTGGTCAGTGTCGGTACGGGCGAAGGAAGCGTCGCCACATTTGCCTTCACCGCACTTGCCCTCGGCGCCGTTGGCCTTGGCCTGAGCGCCGTCGGCACCGCATTTGCCTTCGCCGCACTTGCCTTCAGTCTGGCTGGCCTTGGTTTGCTTGGCGGCGCCGCACTTGCCCTCGCCACACTTACCCTCCCCGGCCTTGGCGGCGGAAGCCAGCTGGTAGCCCTGCGGCAGGGCTTCGACGGCGAAGGCGGAAGACGCCATGTTCAGGCCGCCGGCCAGGGCGACAGCGATCAGGCCCAGTTGGGATTTCGAGAGTCGAGTCATTGTGCTTCTCCAGATGCTGAGGCGCGTTGTGCGCCGGGTCATGCCGCGAGGGCGAATCCCTGGAACGATGCTCTGGAGGGTTTCCCTGCCGTCGCGTGTTTCGTTCGGGTAGGGCTATTTCGCCGCAACGATGTATCGCGGGCGTATCGGCGACTGGAGGCTTTTGTATGCGTGTGTCCGCTCAGGGAGCGGCAGATACAAAGCAATACAAGCGGCAGGAATCTGGGGCGGGGAGGTTCGCGAGCAAGCTCGCTCCTACAGGTCACCGGTCAGCATGCAAGGCTCTTTGTAGGAGCGAGCTTGCTCGCGAACCGGCATGGCCACGTCGTAGAGGCGGCCGAAAAGAAAGGGCCGCAGAGCGGCCCGATCCTACAAAGGCAGGAAGATCAGCTCGCGCGCTTGGCAGCGATGGCGGTGACTTCGACCTTCATGCCTTCCACCGCCAGCTCGGCGATACCAACGGCAGCGCGAACCGGGTAGGGCTTGGCGAAGAAGCTGCAGTACACCTCGTTGAACGCTGCACGGTCGGCCATGCTGGTGAGGTAGATGGTCAGGTGCAGCACGTGGTCCAGGCCACTGCCGGCCTTTTCCAGGGCGATTTGCAGGCTGCGCAGGGTGGCTTCGCTCTGAGCCTTGATATCGCCCAGTTCCAGGCTGCCGTCCTCAAGGGTGGGGATCTGCGTGGAAACCAGCAGGCCGCCGAAGCCGGCGACGTCGGAGGAGATGGATTCGGGGTCCGCGTCCGGGATGAAGGTTGGCGTCATGGGACAAATCTCTGCTGTCGGTGAATGGGACACGTCGCCGCACCAGGTGTGGCGGCCGGGTCGCGCAGCTTAGCTGTATCGCCCCGCCACGCGCCATGTCACCGTGCCCGCAGCCCCCGGGAACAGTGACATCGGCTATATCCGCAGAACTTCCGGATTAATTATGTCAATTGGACCAATGTCCTGATTATTACAGTTTGAGACATAGACCTTTTCATAATCCGTGATTTAAACAGCGAACTCTTTGGGCATTATGACGTCGGCTCTTCCGCGTCTGGAGCAATTCGCGGGGGAATTAAAAGCCAGTTAACTGCAACAATGCCAACGCAACTTCCTGCGACTTTCCGCCGTGGTCAAGCCATGTTCGGATTCATTGTGCCTGCCTATAAAAACGTCCGGTTCTCACGCTATTCATCGAGCCGGTCCTCCAAGACTCTAGGGGCAATATCCATGAAGCACCTCAAACGCAGCGCCATCGTGCTCGCTGTTTCCGCCGCCGCCAGCCAGTTCGCCAGCGCCGAGCCCTTCGTCTCCGCCCAGGCCGATGCCAAGGGCTTCGCCGAAGACGCCAAGTTCGACGTTCTGCTGCGCAACCAGTACTACGACCACGACGGCAAGAACGGCGGAGCCGACAACCGCGACTGGACCCAGGGCTTCCTGGCGAACTTCTCCTCCGGCTACACCCAGGGCACCGTCGGCTTCGGCGTGGATGCGTTCGGCTACCTGGGCATCAAGCTCGACGCCGGCCGCGGCCGCGCGGGCACCGGCAACCTGCCGGTGGGCAACGACGGCAAGCCGGACGACGACTACGGCAAGGCCGGTGGCGCGCTGAAGGTGCGTATCTCCAGGACCGAACTGAAATTCGGCGACATGCAGCCGACCGCTCCGGTATTCGCCGCTGGCGGCACCCGTCTGCTTCCGCAGACCGCCTCGGGCTTCAACCTGCTGAGCAGCGAGATCGAAGGCCTGGACCTCGAAGCCGGCCACTTCACCTCCGGCACCAGCCCGATCACCACCGCCCGTGATGGTGGCATCTACGCCACCTACGCTGACGTCGAAGCCAACAGCGCCGACTTCATCGGCGGCAAGTACGCGATCAACGACAACCTCAGCGTGTCGCTGTACGGCTCGGAACTCGAAGACGTCTGGCGCCAGTACTACGGCAACCTGAACTGGCTGCTGCCGGTGGCCGACGACCAGTCGCTGGGCTTCGACTTCAACATCTACCGCACCAACGACTACGGCCAGGCCAAGGCCGGCGAGATCAGCAACACCACCTGGTCGCTGGCTGCCGCGTACTCCTTCCTGCAGGCGCACACCGTCACCCTGGCCTACCAGAAAGTGCACGGCGATACCCCGTTCGACTATGTCGGATTCGGCGACAACGGCGCCGGCGCAGGCGGTGACTCGATCTTCCTCGCCAACTCCGTGCAGTACTCCGACTTCAACGGCCCGGGCGAGCGCTCCTGGCAGGTCCGCTACGACCTGGCGATGGACACCTACGGCGTACCGGGCCTGAGCTTCATGGCCCGCTACATCAACGGCACCGGCATCGACGGCAGCCACATGGACTCCGACAGCAAGTACCTGGGCTACGGCTATGGCGAGGACGGCAGCCACCACGAGACCGACCTGGAAGCCAAGTACGTCGTGCAATCGGGCCCGGCCAAGGACCTGTCCTTCCGCCTGCGCCAGGCCTTCCACCGCTCCAACGGCGACCAGGCCGAAGACGACAACAACGAGCTGCGCCTGATCGTCGATTACCCGCTGTCGATCCTGTAATTCAGCACGGATAATTTGTGCGGCCAAAGCACGGGGCAACTTTCGGATTCATCTGAAAGTTTGCCCCGTGTTCAGGTGAGATTATTACGTCCGCGCAGAAAGTCTCTTCTCGGAATAACGGTTTATCCCGCCCGGGCAACTTTCTAGAATGACCCCATCTTCCCGCTTCCGCACTTTCCCTGCGGAAGACAACTCCTGACGTTGATATTGTGATTGCTCCTTCGACGTCCTTCGAGCCGCTCCTCTGGAGCGGCTTTTTTTATGCCCGGGATTTATCGCCCGAACAGCAACTGAACAAAAATTGATCGAACCTTCTGCTCCAGCGGTCCAACTTCAGGACAACGCGCCAATTCCGCCCGCGACCCCAGGAGGCACCTCATCATGAGCGCAATGACCCTCGAAGGCTGGTGCAAGACCAGCGCCGAACAGAAGCCCACGCCGCTGGAAGACATCCGTTTCCACCTGACCGCCAACGACCGCCTGCACCTGGAACAGGCAGAGGTCTACCTGCAGGAAAACGGCCAGCGGGAAATGATGGTCGACACCGACCTCGATACCCTCGACCTGCACATGCCCGAAGGCTACGGACCGCTGGCCGACTGCATGTTCCGCGTGTACCTGGGCGGTGCCGAGCAACGCGGACAGTTCCACCTCGTCGGCCACCGCGCCAGCGACGGCAGCCTGATCTACACCAACGCCGTGCTGATCGACCAGTTGCTCAACTGACGCCGACTTCGCCCGCCGGCAGCCCGGCGGGCGGCGCGCGCTCGTCGCCGATGTCGCAGGTGGAGATTGTGGCCGCTCGCCTGCCCGTGATTTCATAAAGCCAGCTGCGTCCGACTGCCGCACCAGCGGTTCGGACTACAATCCAGAACAACGCCCATCCTCCGTTGAAGAAGCTGCTATCGGATGCGAACTTCCAGTAATCCTGGGGTAAAGGAGTACGGGCGATACGACGGCCTGCTGCGTCTCGCCCGCCACGCAGGTGGCGCTTGCGCCGTCCTGCTCATCGACATGCGCGGCCAGCTGCTTGGCCAACTCGGCATCGACGGTGCCGGCGCGCTCTCCCTGGCCACCCTGCTTTCCCTGAATGCCGCCACCAGTCCCCTGAAGCACCAGGGCCAGTCCCTCAACCTGCTCGCCAGCCAGACGCTGCGCGACCAGGAAGGCTTCCCCCAGGCACGCCTGGTACTGCTCGGCAACCCTGACCAGGCGCTCAGCCAGGAGCAGCAGGCCCTGCTCGCCGATGTGCTGGAACTGGGCGAAGCCCTGCTCGACCACGCGCCGCACAAGGAGAGCGAGCAGCGCATGGCCCTTGCGGTGGACGGCAGCGGCACCGGCATCTGGGATCGCCACGTGCCCAGCGGCGAGATCCACTACTCCAGCGCCTGGAAGTCCCTGCTGGGCTACGGCGAGGACGAGATCGGCAGCCGCATCGAGGACGCCTACACCCGCATACACCCCGATGACCTCGACTACGTGCAGGCCACCATGCGCGAGCACTTCGAGGGCCGCAGCGAGGCCTACGAGGTGGAGCATCGCCTGCAGCACAAGGATGGCCACTACATCTGGGTCTGCAGCCGCGGCAAGGTGGTGGAACGCGACGCCGCCGGCAACGCCCTGCGCATGCTCGGCACCACCACCGACATCACGGCCCTGCGCGGCATGGCCGAGCAATTGCGCGAGAGCGTGGAACTGCTCACCGACCTGACCAACGAAATCCCCGGCATGGTCTTCCAGTTCCGCCGCCGCCCCGACGGCACGGGCACCTTCCCCTACGTCAGCGCCGGGGTGATGGACATCTACGGGATTCCCGCCGAGCAGATGCGCCACGACGCGATATTTCTGCGCGACCTGATCCACCCCGAGGACCTGCCCTCCTGCCTCGCTTCGCTGGAAACCTCCGCCAACCAGCTGCAACCCTGGCGGCACGAATACCGCGTGCAGATCGCCGGGCGCGGCACCCTCTGGCGCCAGGGCAACGCCCACCCCAAGCGCCTGGCCGACGGCAGCCTGATCTGGCATGGCTTCATCACCGACATCACCGAACGCAAACGCATCGAAGCCGAGCTGCAGGTGCTGGCTACCACCGACTTCCTCACGCAACTGCCCAACCGTGGCCACTTCATGCGCCTGATCGAGGCCGAGCTGGGCCGCGTGCAGCGCTCGGCGACGCACCAGGCGGCGATCCTGATGTGCGACATCGACCACTTCAAGGCGATCAACGACCGCTGGGGCCACGCCGTGGGTGACGAGGCCCTGCGCCACTTCGCCAGCATCCTCGGCCGCGACATCCGCCGCGTCGACTTCGCCGGGCGCATGGGCGGCGAGGAATTCGCCGTAGTGCTGGGCGATGCCGATATCGCCGCCGCCCAGGTCTTCGCCCAACGCCTGCAGCAGCAATTACGCGAGCAGCCGCTACTGCAGAGTGGCCAGCGCATTCCGCTGAGCATCAGCATCGGTATCGCCACCCTGGAGGCCGCCGATGCCTCCGCCGAGGCCGGTCTTTCCCGCAGCGACAGCGCGCTCTACCGGGCCAAGCAGAACGGCCGCAACCGCATCGAGTGCCACTGATCGGACGTCACGCTGGCAAACCCGCGAGGCAGAGCGCGCCGCTCGCGGGGCGTTGCCGATCCTGAACGGCAGCCATGAAAAAATGTGCAGAATTTTTCACCATTATGAACCAGCGTTTTAAATAATGGACTTTTCAGCACTCTTGGATATTTACAAAAATCCTTTAAAAACAATTAGATAAAATAATTGTAGGACAGGATTTCGGCCATTATTTTTGACGCCCTCCGTCGAATTCGTTTGACATATTTAACGGCTCTGGCAGGCTGGTAGGCAGGTTTCGACCGGGAAACTTCGCCTTCTGTGCGCTCCCGGCAGTGCTCGGGGCCTCAGGTAGCGCGCCTTTCCGCTGCGCGCCTGCACAAAAACGATGGGCTGCAGCTCGTCCAAAGGTGACATATGTCCAACAGCAACATTGGCAACAAGAAACAGACCCTCCGAAAACCCGTCGTCCTGATGTCCATGGGCAGCCAAGAGCGCAAAGGCCACGACTATCAGGTAATGACCCACAAATACATCGTGCCCCTGGTCGAACAGTCCGATTGCGTGCCGGTACTGGTACCGACCTGCTGCGGCATCGAAGACCTCGAGCAGTACCTGGACATGGCTGACGGCGTGTACCTGACCGGCGCCGGCAGCAACATCGATCCGACCCTGTATGGCCAGGAGAACGAAACTCCCGGCAAGGGCCAGGACAAGGACCGCGACAACTTCGACATCCCGCTGATCAAGGCCGCCATCGCCCGTGGCCTGCCGATCTTCGGCGTGTGCCGCGGCATGCAGGAAATCAACGTGGCCCTGGGCGGCGATATCTACCAGAAGGTCTACGCCGAGCCCGGTTTCAATGATCATCGCGAGAATCCCGAAGACCCGGTCGACGTGCAGTACAGCCAGGTCCACGGCGTTCGCCCGGTTGCAGGCAGCTGGCTGCAGCGGCTGCTGGGTGACGAGATCCGCGTCAACTCGCTGCATGGCCAGGGCCTGAAAAACCTGGGCAAGGGCATCGAAGCCATCGCCCACGCCGAAGACGGCCTGGTCGAGGCGATCCATGCGCCGACGCTGTCGCCCTTCCTCTTCGCGGTGCAGTGGCACCCGGAGTGGCAAGCCGCGAAGAACCCCGACTCGGTGAAGATCTTCCAGGCGTTCGGCGATGCTTGCCGTCAGCAGGTGAAGAAGAAGCAGGCTCGCCAGCTGGCTGCCTGATCCGCCTTCCGCGTCATGAAAAAGCCCGGCCCCTGTGCCGGGCTTTTTCTTTGACGATCCCGGCTGCGGCATACCCGTTCATCGATGGGTATCGCTTCGCTCCACACCATCCTACGTCCGGTTCCGCCGGCCATGATGGAGCGTGGTCGTAGGATGGGTGGAGCCTAGGCGATACCCATGCGGAAAACGTCATCAGCCGCGCGAATGGCACACCCTGCACGCCCTTGAGGGCGCCTCGGGCTAACCTTGGCGGTCAGCGATTACGCTTGACCGACCAAGGAACAGCCATGAGCAACGACCTTTTCTCCCTCTCCGGCAAGACCGTGCTGGTCACCGGTGCCTCCAGCGGTATCGGCGCCCATCTGGCGCGCGTGGCTGCACAGGCTGGCGCCCGTGTAGTGCTCGCGGCTCGACGCACCGAGCGCTTGGCGCAACTGGCAGAAGCGATCCGCGCCGAGGGCGGCGAGGCCCATGCCGTGGCATTGGACGTGACTGACCGCGCCAGTGTCGAGGCGGCGTTCGACAGCGCCGAGGCGCAGTTCGGCGTGGTCGATGTGGTGCTCAACAATGCCGGCATCGGCAACGGCCAGCGTGCGCTGGAGGTCAGCGAAGACGACTGGCGCGCCATGCTCTCCACCAACCTCGACGGCGTCTGGCGCGTCGCCCAGTGCGCGGCACAGCGCCTGGCCAAGGCCGGGTGCGGCGGCAGCATCGTCAACATCGCCTCGATCCTCGGCCTGCGCGTGGGCGGCGGCTACAGCCACTACTGCGCGGCCAAGGCCGGCGTGGTGCAGTTGAGCAAATCCCTGGCGCTGGAGCTGGCGCGCTTCAACGTGCGGGTCAATGCCATCGCCCCGGGCTATTTCAAGACCGAGATGAACGACGCCTACTTCGACAGCGACAAGGGCCAGGCCTACATCCGCGATACCGTGCCGATGCGCCGCCTCGGCCAACTGCAGGAGCTGGAAGGCCCCTTCCTGCTACTGGCCAGCGACGCCGGTGCCTTCATGACCGGCGCCGTGCTGGCCGTGGACGGCGGACACCTGGTGAGCAGTCTCTAGAGCGCACTGACCAGGCCACCGCCCAGCGCCCCCAGCAGCACCAGCGCCCAGGGCGGCAGGCGGCCACTGAGCAGTGCCAGCAAGGCCAGTGCGACCAGGGCAATGTCGAGCAGGCCGACGATGGTCTCGCTGCCGATGGGATGGATCAGCGCCGCCAGCAACAGCCCGACCACGGCGGCGTTTATCCCGGCCAGCGCCGCGCGCAGGCGACGCTGGTGGCGCAGGCTCTCCCAGAGCGGCAAGGCGCCGAGTACCAGCAGGAACGACGGCAGGAAAATCGCCACCAGGCACAGCAGCGCGCCTACCGCGCCGCCGGGTTCGGCGATGGTTGCGCCGAGGTAGGCGGCAAAGGTGAACAGCGGCCCCGGCAATGCCTGTGCCGCGCCATAGCCGGCGAGGAAGGTCCGCGCATCAATCCAGCCGGTATCCACCGTCGCGCTCTGCAACAATGGCAGCACCACGTGCCCTCCACCAAAGACCAGGCTGCCGACACGGTAGAAGGCGTCGAACTGCTCCAGCCATGGCCAACGCCACGCTGCCGCCAGCAACGGCAGAAGCGCCAGCAAGGCGAGGAACAGCAGCAGGTAGACACCGCCACGGCGCCGCGACATCGAATGAACAGGCCCTACTGAGTCGCTCGCAGGCGCCGGCCGCAGCCAGGCCATGCCGAGCAGCGCGGCCCCCAGGATCACCAGCATCTGCACGGTCACCCCGGGCCAACGCAACGCCACGACGGTCACTCCCATCATCAGTCCCTGGCGCTGCCAGTCCGGACAAAGCGCTTTGGCCATACCCCAGACGGCATGAGCCACCACCGCGACCGACACCAGCATCAGCCCGTGCAGTGCCTCCGCCGGCAGCCATTGGCCGTACCGCGAAAGCCCCAGGGCGACCAACAGCATCAGCAAGGCCGACGGCAGAGTGAAGCCAACCCAGGCCGCCAGCGCGCCCCACTGCCCCGCGCGCAACACCCCCAGAGCCATACCCAACTGGCTGCTGGCGGGGCCTGGGAGGAACTGGCAGAGGGCGATGAGATCGGCGTAGTGCGGCTCGTCCAGCCAGCGCCGCCGGCACACGAACTCCTCGCGGAAGTAACCCAGGTGCGCCACCGGCCCGCCAAAGGAGGTCAGGCCCAGGCGCAGGAAGATCAGGAAGACGGTCCAGAGGGAATCGCGCGGCGTCGCTTCGGTCATGGCTGAGGATCAAGGGAAACCAGCCAGGCAGTCTGGCACCTCGATGTTGCAGTGCAAGTCACTTGCCCAGTTCGCGAATCCGCTGTTCGAGGAAGCGCCGTTCCGGCTCCAGCTTCGCCAGCTCCAGGGCGCGCTCGTAGGCTTCGCGCGCCCGGGCGTTGCGCCCCAGGCGACGCAGGAAGTCGGCGCGGGCCGCGTGGGCCAGGTGGTAATCCTGCAACTCACCGCGGGCAAGGATGGCATCGACCTGCGCCAGCCCGGCTTCCGCTCCGTCGCGCATGGCCAGCGCCACCGCACGATTGAGCTCGATCACCGGCGAAGGCTGCATCGCCAGCAGGAGGTCATAGAGACCGACGATCTCCACCCAGTCGGTGCTGGCCATGTCGGCAGCAGCGGCGTGCACGGCCGATATCGCCGCCTGCAAGGTGTACGGGCCGACGCGGCGGGTGGCGAGTGCAGCACTGATCAGTTGCTGCCCTTCCTGGATCAGCGCGCGGTTCCAGCGCGAGCGGTCCTGGTTTTCCAGCAGTATCAGTTCGCCGTCCTCGGCGGTGCGCGCCTCGCGCCGCGACTCGTGCAGCAGCATCAGCGCCAGCAGGCCCATCACCTCGGCCTCCGGCAGCAGTTCGAGCAGTTGCCGGCCCAGGCGGATGGCTTCGGCGGAGAGGTCGGTGCGGGTCAGCGAGTCGCCGGCCGAGGCCGAATAGCCCTCGTTGAACACCAGGTAAATGACCCGCAGCACACTGGCCAGGCGCTCCGGCAGCTCGGCGGCTTCCGGCACCTGGTAGGGAATCTGCGCGTCGCGGATCTTCGCCTTGGCGCGCACGATGCGCTGGGCGATGGTCGAGGGGGCGGCGAGGTAGGCGCGGGCAATTTCCTCGGTCTTCAGGTCGCAGACTTCGCGCAGGGTCAGCGGCACCTGCGAGTCCGCCGGCAACGCCGGGTGGCAGCAGGTGAAGATCAGCCGCAGGCGGTCGTCCTCGACACTTTCATCGGCCAGTTCCTCCACCGATTGCGCGTCGATCTCCAGTTGCTCGGCAATCTGTGCCAGGGATGCGTCGAAGCGCGAACGGCGGCGCAGCCCATCGATGGCCTTGAAGCGCCCGGCGGAGACCAGCCAGGCGCGCGGGTTGGCCGGCACGCCGTCCCGCCGCCATTGCTCCACGGCGGCGACGAAGGCCTCATGCAACGCCTCCTCGGCCAGGTCGAAATCACCCAGCAGGCGGATCAGCGTGGCCAGCACCCGGCGCGATTCACGGCGGTAGACCTCGTCGACTTTGTCGCGCAGGGGCTGGGGCGCGTAATCGTGCATGGGCCGAAGATCCTTGGCGTAGGAAAGGTCTGCCTATCCTGCACGGGTTTTCGTCACCGAGGGAAATCATCGGACAGGTGTTCGGCCCGAGAGGGTTGCGGGGTGTTTCGGATGGCGCGACATCCCCTGTAGGAGCGAGCTTGCTCGCGAACCCGCTTCACGCCGGAACTGTCGGGTAATGCGTTCGCGAGCAAGCTCGCTCCTACAAGTCGAGGTCGGGCTCACGGCTTGGCATCGAAGAGCAACTGCCCCGTGGCCGGATCGAAGGGAATCGAGAAGTGCTCATGGGCGATCTTCCACTGCCCCGCCTCACGGCGCAGGCCGACCGTCACTCGCGCCCAGGAGGCGTTGTGCTGGCCCTTGTCGTCGGTGCCGCCGCAGTAGGCGAGATAGTGCCCAAAGGCCGTATCGCCGCCGCTCTCGAAGCTCAGCTGATGGATCTCGAAAGTCGGTTCCCTGCACATCTGCGTGCAGTCGCGCCAATGGCTGGCGTAGGCCTCGACACCCTGGAATTGCAGTTGCTTCACCGCATCGAAGGCAAGGATGTCACGGGTGTAGTGGCGGGTGATGCCTTCCACGTCGGAGGCGCGCACGGACTTCAGCCAGCTTTCCAGCAGCGCGTGAAGTTCGGCGTGGGCGGCGTTGTTTTCGACGGCAGTCATGGAATGTCTCCTGCTCAAGTATCAGGACCCGCAGCAGCTATGGGGCTGCGGGGCTTCGTCGTATTCGTCGTGGAAGCGCGTCCAGTTCATGCCCTTGCCCTGGTAGTCGGGCATGCCGCCCCAGCCTTCGCCGCGGCCCAGCGGAGTGAGGTCGAGCAGGTGGTAGGTGAACAGCGGCGCCTCCAGCCCTCGGCCATAGGTCGAGTAGCTGTGGAAGACCTGCTCGCCATCGCGCAGGAACACGCTCATGCCGGGCTGTTCGCCGCGCACGTGGTAGTCCTGGCCCAGGCTCTCCAGCTCCGCCTTGTCACGATAGTTGTATTCGATCGGCGCGACGGACTCGTCGACGCTGACGTGGAAGTCGTAGTTGAAGTCGCTGCCGAACGAGGAGTACCAGGGGAACTGCCAGCCCATGCGGGCGCGGAACGGCGCGATCTCTTCCAGCGGTGCGCGGGAGACCATGGCGAAGGTGGTGCCGCGGGCGTGCAGGTGTTCCAGGCGACCAAGGTTGTCGATCAGGTAGGAGCAGCCCTCGCAGCCCAGCCCCGTGTCGCGGTGGAACATGAAGTGGTAGACGATCAGTTGCGGCCGCCCTTCGAACAGGTCGAGCAGGCGCAACGCACCATGCGGGCCTTCGAAACGGTAGTCCTTGTCGACTCGCACCACCGGCAGCTCGCGGCGCTGGGCGTTGAGTGCGTCGCGGGCGTGGGTGGCGGCCTTTTCCTGCTCCAGCAGGCGTATCCGCGCCTGGCGCCAGGCGGCCTGGGAAACAACTCGGGGAAAGTCTTGATTGGCCAGTTTCATGTTGCACGCTCCTGGGGAGGCTCCTGAGACAGCCCCCGTTGCTCGCTGGACCGGGCGCGGCGCCGGCCGCGCAGGCGGGTGACGGCGAATGCGCTGACGCCGCCGGCGGAAAGGACACTGGTCACGGCCAGCGTCAGGGTCGAAACGCACAGAGGGCACATGGCTCGCCTCCTTCAGTTTGCGATTTGCATCAGCCCTTCTCGGCCAGCACCTTGAGGCTGGTCAGGCCCGCCTCGAAGTCCTTGCCGACCACGCTGTCCATGCTGAAGAACAACTGCATGAGCTTCGCCACGAAGGGCGAAGGGCCGTACATGGCCCAGGTCACTTCAGTGCCGCCGTCACGCGGCAGCAGGGTGAACTCGGCGGTGTTGCTGGCCTTGAACGGTTTGAGGAAGTCCAGCGCAATGCTCACCCGCGTCGCCGGCGTCACCTCGGTGATCTCCATGCGCCCTTCGCCGGCCTTGCCGTTGCCGGCCCAGGCGTACACCGCGCCCTTGCCCCTGGCGGCGCCGGAGAAGGTGCGCTTCATGTCCGGGTCGAGCTTCTCGAACGGCGACCATTGCGGCCACAGGTGGAAGTCCTCGATATACCCCTGGATCTTCTCCGGCGGCGCCTGGATCAGCACCTTGCGCTCCACCCGGAAGCTGTCCGGGCGGCCAGCCGCCAACACCAGCACGACCACCACAGCCAGTACTACCACCAACGCAATCCACTTCAGCATCACATCCTCCTGACGTTGCCATCACTTGAAGTACCGGGTCTCAGCGCCCGGCGAAGTATCGGTCCCAATCGCGCACCGGGCGCACTTCCACGGCACCGAGGCGGCCGCTGGGAATGCGCTGGGCGATCTGCAGCGCCTCGTTGAGGTCGCGGGCGTCGATCAGCACGAAGCCGCCGAGGTACTCGCGGGTCTCGGCGAAGGGCCCGTCGATGATCGACAGCCCCGCCGGCTCATGACGCAGCGTAGTGGCGGTCTCCACGGTTTCCAGCGCCTCGGAGGCGAGCACCCGGCCAGCGCGGCGCTGGTACTCGTCGTTGGCGAAGCACTCGTCCATCAGCCGGCGATATTCCACGTCCGATAGACGGGCGAGACGCTGGTCATCCACATAGATCAGGCAGAGGTACTTCATGCTCGTCTCCCCACGCAGCGCGCTTGCAGTTACCTCATAGTCGAAGCGGCGGCGGGGAAATCGACAGGCCGTGGCGAAAATCTTTCGAGAATGCGCTCGGCGATAGCCATGGATGCCAGCCGCAGCGTCTGGAAAGCGGCACCGGGCCGCTCGTCGGGCGGGAAACAGCAACGGGGCCGGGCGGCCCCGCCACTCATTCGTAGAACAGCGTGAAGGTCGCCGTGGTGGAAACCAGGCCCGCCCCCATGGCGGCAGGAGTGGCGGCCGTGCGGTAGTAACGCGCAGTCAGGGGGATGCTCACCGGCAGGTTGCCGCTGGAGGTCGTGGTGTGGAGGAACCTGGAGGCCAGCGGCAGGCGGGTGACGCTGCTCAGATCACCAATGAACAGGGTGACGCCAATGCCGGTGGCCATGCCCGTGCCGCTCGCGTTGGCCAGTACGTTGCCATCACCGGTGGTCTGCGCGCCATCGACCTGGTAGCTGACCTTCACCCCGCTGTCGCACAACAGGTTGATCTTGAAGGTCTTCGCCTTGTCGTTCGCGCGGGGAATGGGCGAGTCCACGAAATCGGTCTTGGCGATGGTCGGCAGCGGTACATCGATATTGCGGCTGTCGGCATTCACCTCGCAGCCCAGGCCGCTGATCTGCGAGGTGCCGGTGAGCATCAGCGTCGTCACGCCCAGGTCGGCGTAGGAGACGTAGGACAGGCCGGGCACGCTGACCGCCCCGGCACTGGCATCGATGTCCGCCGTCTTGATCAGGCGCACCCGCCAGTTGGTATTGAGCGGATACTGCACGGCCGAAACGCTCCAGGCCAGGCTGGGCACCGGAGTGACCTTGGTCGGGTCCGGGTTGCAGTTGGCGATTGGCTGGTTGCACCAGAACACCGAGACCCCGACCCCAGGCACGTTGGTCTTGAACACCGAAGCGAAGCCATTGCTGGTGTAGCCGGGTTCCGCCGCGCCGATGCCGGTGGCGTTACCCCCCTTGACGGTGCCGGCAGCGCTGCAATTGATGGTGGTGCCGGAATAGGCCTTCCAGCCGCTGTCCCACAGGGCAGTGCCGTTGGTGGCATTGCGCGGCACGCTCAGGGTCGCCGGCAGCGCCATGGTCGCCAGCACACTGGCGCTGCCGGACTGGAACGTGCAGACCGCCGCCAGCGCCGAGGGTGCGCAGAACAGGGCAAGAAGCAGGATCAGAATTCGCATGGTTTCCTCTTTCGGTCAGCGGGCGGCAATCTGCGTCGGCCCGTCGCTGCGGGAGCACAGTGCCTCGGCCTTGATGAAGGCGGACGCGTTCTTCTCTTGCGCGGGTGGCAACTGGTAGCGAACGCGGCACTCGCGCTCCCTGCCCTCGCCCCAGCGCACGGTCAGCTCGCCCTCGCGCTCGGCGGCGCGGATGAACACGCGGCTGCCCTGCCCCACCAGCGTCAGGCTGTTGCCCTTGGCGTCGAGCACCTCGGCGCCGACCGGCAGCGCCTCGCCGCGATCATCACGCAGGGTCAGCAACACCGGCTCGCCGGTGAGCGTGGGGTACTTGAGCATGACTACGGCACCGAAGCGCGGGGCGACGTTCTGCGAGGTGAGTTGCAGCTCGACGTCGTCGGCAGTGCCCTTGGGGTCCAGCGCCACTTCGTTCTGGCGATAGGGCATCAGGCTGGAAACCACGCCGTAGCCGCTGCCGTCCACTTTCGCGCCACTGCTGTTGAGCAGCCGCGCGCCCTCGGCGCCCTTGGCCTCGACGATGGCGCGGGTCTCGCCCTGGGCCTGGCTGAAGGTGATGCCGCCGGGGTGCGCGACGATGCTGCCCGAGAGGCCCAGGCCAACCTGGCGATAACCGTCGCCCTCGCTGTAGCTGCCGGAGAGGTTGGTGGCCGCGGCGCGATATTGCGCATTGGCACCGTTGGCGGTGCTGGTGTCGCCGTCGACCCGCGAGCGGGACCCGTAGACGCCGTAGCTGAATTCGTTGAAGTCGCCCAGCGAGCCGGAAACGCTCAACTGGCTGTTCAGGTCGCCCTTGTCGGAATAGGTGGTGGATGTGCTCAGGTACGGCGCGTGGCTGGAGCGGCCCAGCGGCAGCGACAGGCTGAGCATGTACTGGGTGTCGCTATCGCCACGGTCCATGCGCGTGCGGCTGGCCGACAGGCTCAGGCTGCCCCAGCGGTAGCTGTTGGAATAGCCGGCCTGGTAGCTGGTGTCGCTGGACTTGCCGTTCTGCCAGTAGTTCTGCGAGGAGCCGCTCAGGTACAGGCTGCCGTAGCCGTCGGCCAGCGGCTGGTTGACGTTGACCTGCACGCGGTTGCGCTGGCGGTACGGCGCGTTGGCGCTGGAGTCCTGCGCCTGGGCGTAGTCGCCGAAGCTCAGGTAGCCCTCGCTGGAGAAGCGGTACGCCGCCACCACGAAGTTGGTGCGGGTGGTTTCCAGCAGCTTGCTGTAGCTCAGTCGATAGCTCTGGCCGCTGGAAGAACTGTCCAGGCCATCGCGCGCTTCCAGGCCCGAGGCGCTGGAATGGGTCGCGTCGAAGGCGAAGGCGCCCACTGGCGTACTCAGCGCCAGGCCGCCCTGCACCGCCAGGTACTGGTCGGCGATGATGCCGCCGGTATAGCCGGTCCAGCTGTTGGAGATGCCGCGCTGGTAGGTGCCCTGGACGAAGTTGGGCTCATCGGCGAGGCGGTCGTCGCGGTATTTGCCGGCGGTGACGCTGTAGCGCGAAGTGCCGGGACGCAGCAACTGCGCCACCGAGGCGAAGGGCACGGTGAAGCTGCGGGCGCGGCCGTCGGCCTCGGTGACCGTCACTTCCAGGTCGCCCGAGTAGCCGGTGTTGTACAGGTCGTCGATGACGAACGGGCCCGGCGCCACGGTGGTTTCATACAGCAGGTTGCCGCCCTGGCGCACGCTGACGCGCGCGTTGCTTTCCGCGGTGCCGCGGATGGCCGGAGCGAAGCCGCGCTGGGAGTCGGGCAGCATGCGGTCGTCGGAGGCGAGCTGGACGCCGGTGTAGGGCACGCTGTCGAACAGCTCCGAAGGCGTGAAGTACTCCCCCAGGGTCAATTGCGACTTCAGCCCGGTAAGGTCGCGCTGGGCGTAGCTGCTCACCGCGTCGTAGTGGCTGGTCGTCGGTCCGTTGCCGGCGCTGCGGCTGTAGCTGCCGTTGTGACGCAGGCGCCAGTCCCCCAGGTTGGCCCCGGCATTGAGGCCGGTGTAGTACTGGGTGCTGTTCTGGCCGCCGCCTTCATTGCGGTAGGCGTTGGCGTTGTAGTCGACGAAGGCCGCGGTGACGCCGCGGTCCCAGTCCTGCGGGTCGACGTAGCCACGGGCGACGCGGCTCAGGTAGGCCTGGGGAATGCTCAGGTCCAGGCGCAACCCGGCCAGGTCGAGGTCGGCGCGGGCATTGGGAATGCGCTGCGCGACATCGATGCAGTCATCCTCGACATCGCTGCCACTCGGCGCGGCCGGCAAGCGCGTGCTGTCCAGGCCGAGACTGGAGAGTTGCTTGCGGGCGAAGCAGTAGCTCGGCGGCTGGCCTTCGCGCACCCGCACCTCCTGGCGACCGATCCAGTTCTGGTTGACGTAGACGTCCAGCCGGTAGCTGCCCGGCGAGACCGGATTGCCGCGCTCGAAGCGGCTGATATCGACCTGCTGGCCTGCCGGCCCCTGCAGGAACGCGGGGTTGAACGAGGCTTGCAGGTCGCTGTCGGCGGTGGCCTTGGCGGTAACGGCCAATCCACTGGCAACGGCCACCGCCAGCAGCAAACGCTGGGCATTCGGCGGCCCGCCGGCGTTGACACGCGGCGTTCGGGTCGTCGGAGGCATGGTCTATCCCTACGGCATGGGTCGGGGAAGGCACGCGCAGATGGCGTGCCGTTTCAGGGTCAGCGCAGCGCGGCTTGCTGCTCGGCGGAGGCACCGAAATCGCTCATCCAGCGATAGCGCAGCTTGCCGCCGCTACCGCCATCGAAGCCGGCCAGGGGGAACTCGCGGTGGCTGAACGGGGCGATCATGCCGCCGCCGGTGTCGTGGCTGCGGCCACCCTGCTGCAGCGCCAGGGCACTGAAGGACAGGTGATAGGGGCTGGCATTCTCGCCGCGCAGCACGTAGCCCGCGCCCTGCTTCTGCACACTCCAGCGCACCTGCTCGATGGCACTGGGCAGGTCGCCCGGCAGGCCCGCGGGGCGGTAGAACAGTTTCAGCCGCGAACGCACGGCGATCTGCATCATGTTGCCGCTGGCGTCCTGGGGCACCGGAGGGATTTCCAGCGCGTTGAACCAGAACAGGCTTTCGCGATCCTGCGGCAGGTTCTCGCCGGTGAAGGCCAGGCGCACGCTCTGACCCTTCTGCGGGTCGAGGCGGAAGATCGGTGGCGTGATCAGGAACGGGGCGTCGGCATCCTGCGGCTTGCTCTGCGCATCGCCGCGGTCGACCCAGACCTGCATCAACACGGGCGATGCGCCCTTGTTGGTGAGTTTCACGGTGACTTCGCGTTCCTTCGCGGGATAGACGATTCGCGTCCCGTCGATCATGACGCCAGCCTGGGCGCCAGCGAGGGCGAACGTGCTCAGCAGCACGCCAGCGAACAGGGAAAACAGCCAGTGAGAAGGAACGGACTTCATCGCAGGTACCTCATGTGGCCCGGAACTTGCGCTCCGGGCCCGGTGGATCACTCGTAGGTCAGCTGGTAGTTCGCCATGGCGGCGACATCACCGGCGCCAGCGCTGCCCGCCTGCGAGTAGTACTGGGCGTAGTACTGCAGGGTGACCGGGTTGGAGCCGCTGACGGTGACTGCACGGGCCAGCTGCGAGGTGGCGTCGTCACTGTTGATGTTGATGGCCGCCTGGTTCTGGTCGAGCAGTTGCACCTGGACGCCGGCGGCGCCGCCGGTGCTGACGGAGTTCTTCAGGTTGCCGTAGGCATCGACGTTGCTGTCCGGAGTGAAGGCCGCCGAGACCTTCACGCCATCGGCGCAGCCGGTCACCTTCATGGTGAAACCGGTACGGCCGGTGCTGCTCTGCGCGGCGGCGAGCAGGTCCTTGTTCACGGCCGGCAGCTTCACGTCGATGTTGGTGGCGGAGGAATCGAGCACGCAGCTGGTCTCGGTGACCTTGCCGGTGATGTTGATCACCCCGGTCTGCGGAGTGGCCGCGAAGGCCTGGGTGCAAAGGCCGGCACTCGCCAGGCAGATCAGTGCAGCGTGCAGCTTGGATTTCATGTGTTGCTCTCCCGATTACAAAGTCTCGATTGGGGTGCGACCTTATCGATCGGCCACTTTCCAATGCCCAAACCCTGGAGCCGGGATGGCGCCGGGTGGTGGTTTGGACGGGGCGCACTTTGCTGTCGTGGGAGTCAGGAAAACATCAGACGAATCTCATAAGCCGCTACCACAATTCGAACTTTCATTGAGAAAAATCACGCAAAGCATCTAGCAAAGGCCCATTGCACCTGACGTAACAATCATTTTTAGGATTTGTCTGAAATACCTGAAGGACGTGCCATCGCACCCTATGCACAGCGACAACCGCTGACTTAGGAGCACATGGAAATGAAACTTCACGCAACCGCCCTGGCTGTCGCAGCGACCTTCGCTGTGCCGGGCTTTGCCTTCGCCGCCAACACCATCAACTTCAGCGGCGAGGTAACCGACCAGACCTGCTCGGCCGTGGTCGACGGCAACACCGACCCGACCGTGATCCTCGACAGCGTCCCCGTCAGCGCCCTGAACGGTACCGTCGGACAGACCACCGGCGAGACCAGCTTCACCCTGCAACTGACCGGCTGCGCCGCCCCCAGCGGTGCCGACGAGCACTTCACCGCCCTGTTCCAGGCCACCAACGCCACCGCCTCGGGCAACCTGACCAACACCGCTTCCGGCGGTGCCACCGGCGTGGCCCTGCAGCTGCTCGACGGCCCGGCCGGCGTCCCGGTGAACCTGGCGGGCGGCGCGGCCGTGGCCGCCGGTGACATCGTTCTCGCCGACGGTGAAACCAGCGCCAGCTACGACTACGCGGTGCAGTACATCTCCGAAGCCACCACCGTGACCCCCGGTCCGGTACTCGGCTCGGTGACCTACACCCTGCGCTACGAGTGATACCCCGCGGCACCGCCCCCCGGTGCCGCACTCCCGCATCAAGCCGCCCCGCTCAGGGACAACCGTCCCGTACCTGTCCCGAGCGGCCCGGCCACAAAGGTGAACCGGATGAACGCCCTCCCACTGCGCCCGCTTCGCGCGGCGACGCTCGCGCTCGCCCTGCTGGCATCCTTCACCGCCACGCTCGCCCAGGCCAGCGTGGTGATCACCGGCACCCGCGTCATCTACCCCGGCGATGCACGGGAAAAGACCGTGCAGATGACCAACAAGGACGGCTTCCCCAACGTCATCCAGGCCTGGATCGACGTCGACGATCCCGCGTCCACGCCGGATACCGCCAAGGCGCCCTTCGTGGTGAACCCTTCGGTGTCGCGCATGGCGCCCGGCAGCGGCCAGACGCTGCGCATCCTCTACACCGGTTCCGGCCTGCCCCAGGACCGTGAATCGCTGTTCCACCTCAACGTGCTGCAGATTCCGCCGCGCAATGCTGCCAAGGCCGAGCAGAACCAGATGCTGCTGATGCTGCGCAACCGCCTGAAGCTGTTCTATCGCCCGGCGGGCATCGCCGGCAGCCCGGAACAACTGCCCGAAAAGCTGCGTTTCTCCCTCGTCCGGAGCGGCAACGACTGGAGTGTGAAAGTGGAGAACCCCAGCGGCTTCCACGCCTCCTTCGGCGGCGCGACGCTCAGCGTCGGCGAGCGCCAGTGGAAGCTGCAGCCAGGCATGGTCGCGCCCATGGGGCAGGCCCAATGGCGGGCGGAAAAACCTTCGGCACTGCCCGCCGGCACACCGCGACTGTCCGCCCTGCTGATCAACGACTACGGCGCAAGAGTGGAACTTCGCCATGATCTGTCGCGTTGACCTCAGCCATGGACCGCTGCTGCCCTTCGCCCTCGGAACCCTCGCCATGGTGGTTGCGGGCCTGGCCCAGGGTGATGCGGAGTATCGCTTCGACGACAGCCTGCTGATGGGCTCGGGCCTGGCCGGCGGCAGCCTGGAGCGCTTCAACCGCGCCGACCAGGTGGACCCCGGCAGCTACCACGTCGACCTGTACCTCAACGGCCAGTACGCCACCCGCGCCGAAGTGGAAATGCGCCAGCACGGCGAACGCGCCGAACCCTGCTTCAGCGAGCGCTTCCTGCGCCAGAGCCTGGGCGCGCGCCCGGACCCGCTGGCCGGCAAGGACGACCAGGGCATCTGCCACTGGCTCAGCGAGCGCCTGCCCGACTCGACCTGGAACTTCGACACCGCGCGCCTGCGCCTGGACCTCTCGGTGCCCCAGGCGCTGCTCGACATCAAGCCGCGCGGCTACGTCAGCCCGGACGAGTGGGACGCCGGCAGCACCATGGGCTTCGTCAACTACGACGCCAACCTCTACCGTTCGAGCTTCGCAGGCTCCGGCAGCGGCGGCGATTCGGACTACGGCTACCTCGGCCTGAACGGCGGCGTGAACCTCGGCCTGTGGCGTCTGCGCCACCAGTCCAACTACACCTACTCCAGCTACGCGGGGAATACCCGCAGCGACTGGAACAGCATTCGCACCTACGCCCAGCGCGCGCTGCCCGGACTGCGCAGCGAACTGACCCTGGGCGACAGCTACACCGAGGGCAATCTGTTCGGCAGCATGGGCTACCGCGGCGTGCGCGTGGCCACCGACGATCGCATGCTGCCGGACTCGCAGCGCCAGTACGCACCGCAGGTACGCGGCACCGCGAACACCAATGCGCGGGTGGTCATCAGCCAGAATGGCCGGAAGATCCACGAGACCACCGTGGCACCCGGCCCCTTCATCATCGATGACCTCTACGGCACTGCCTACGACGGCGACCTGGACGTGCAGGTGATCGAGGCCGACGGCAGCGTCTCGCGCTTCTCCGTGCCCTTCTCCGCCGTGCCCGAATCCATGCGCCCCGGCCTCTCGCGCTACAGCGCCACGCTCGGCCAGGCGCGCCAGTATGGCGACGGCGACGATCTGTTCGGCGACCTGACCTACCAGCGCGGCCTCACCAACGCCCTCACCGCCAACCTCGGCGCGCGGGTTGCCGAGGATTACCTGGCGCTGCTCGGCGGCGGCGTGCTGGCCACGCCCTACGGCGCCTTCGGCATGAACACCACCTTCTCCAGCGCCACCGTGGAGAACGACCAGCGCAAGCAGGGCTGGCGCGTCGGCCTCAACTACAGCCGGACCTTCCAGCCGACCCAGACCACCCTGACCCTGGCCGGCTACCGCTACTCCACCGAAGGCTACCGCGACCTCGGCGATGCGCTTTCCGCACGCGATGCCGACAACCACGGCGACAGCTGGGACTCGAGCAGCTACAAGCAGCGCAACCAGTTCACCCTGCTGGTCAACCAGGGCCTGGGGCAGTACGGCAACCTCTACCTGTCCGGTTCCACCGCCGACTACTACGACGGCAAGAGCCGCGATACGCAGTTGCAGGTCGGCTACTCCAATACCTGGCGCCAGCTCAGCTACAACCTCGCCTACTCGCGCCAGCAGACCACCTGGTACCGCGACGTGAACGACGACTACGACCCGTCGCAGCCGCCGCAGTACAACCTGCAGCATGGCAGCAACCGCAACAACACCCTGACCTTGAGCGTTTCCATGCCGCTGGGCTCCAGCAGCCGCGCGCCGAGCCTGAGCGCCATGGCCTCGCGGCGCTCCGGCGACAGCAGCGGCAGCACCTACCAGACCGGCCTCAACGGCACCCTGGGCGAAGACCGCACCCTGAGCTATTCGCTGTCCGCCGGGCGCGACAGCGAAGGCCAGGGCACCGATTTCAACGGCAGCCTGCAGAAGCAGACCGCGGTCGCCACGCTCAACGCCGGCTATGCCGAAAGTTCCAGCTACCGCCAGGTCAACGGCGGACTGCGCGGCGCGGCGGTGCTGCACAGCGGCGGCCTGACCCTGGGCCCTTACGTCGGCGATACCTTCGCCCTGGTGGAAGCCAAGGGCGCCAGCGGCGCCGGCGTGCGCGGCGGCCAGGGCGCGCGCGTCGACAGCAATGGCTACGCCGTGGTGCCGTCGCTTTCGCCCTACCGCTACAACCCCATCAGCCTCGACCCGCAAGGCATCGACGAGAACGCCGAGCTGGTGGAGACCGAACGCAAGATCGCGCCCTACGCCGGCGCTGCCGTGAAGGTCGAGTTCAAGACCCTGACCGGCCACCCGCTGCTGATCCAGGCCAGGCTGCCCGATGGCCAGCCGCTGCCGCTGGGCGCCGACGTGCTCGACGGCAACGGCGTGAACATCGGCATGGTCGGCCAGGGCGGGCAGGTCTATGCCCGCGCCGAAGGCGAACAGGGGCGGCTGCGCGTGCAATGGGGCGAGCGCGCCGAAGACAGCTGCCTGCTCCCGTACGACCTGAAAGGCGCCGACCTCGACCAGGTGCTGGTGCGCCTGCAGGCAACCTGCCTACCGGAGGCTTCATGAACCCCATCCTGCGCAGCCTGCCACTGCTCGCCCTGCTGCTTGCACCGAGCGCCTGGGCCACCTGCTACAAGGTCACCGCTGTCGGCAGCGCCACCACCACGTCCAACACCTCGATCCGTCCCGGCGAAGGCGTGGCCGGGGCCTGGCCCGGCGATGGCGCCTGCGACACCTGCAATGGCTCGCTCGGCCTGCCCAGCGTGATCAACGTCAGCGATGCCAGCTTCCAGCCCGACGGCACCCTGATCGCCAGCGCCGTGTCACCCATCACCCAGTACGGCAACTCCGCCGGCTACGACGCGGAGCGCGTGTTCTTCCGCTGTGCACCGGGGGACGCGGTCTACGAGATGTTCTCCACCAACGCCGACGACCTCTACAGCGGCTGGTACCAGGGTGGCGACAACGTGGGCAACTCCATCGGCCTGCAGTCCGCCTACCGCACCGCCTGGCCCAATGTGCTGCTACGCCTGACCCACGTGGAAACCGGCCAGTACTTCACCGATGTCTGGCGCGAGCGTCAGCTCAGCGGGCTGGACATCGACTCGCGCGGTTTCCAGCTGGTCAAGGCGAAGAACCTCAGCGCCGTGCGCGCCGAACTCTTCAGGGCGCCGCTGGAGACCACCCAGGGTTATTCGCCGAATACGAAATCGCAGCTGTATGGCCGCACCCAGCCCGCCGGCTACATCGCCATCAAGGGGCCGGGCCTGAACTATCCCAATGTCGGCCAGACCCACTACGGCAACTACAGCGGCTGGCATTACAACTGGCCGGGCGCCATCGGCCTGTACGGTGACGTGACCCTCAAGCGCTACCCGACCTGCGCGGTCACCAATGTCACGCCGCACGTGGTGTTCCCGTCGATATCCATCGGTGAGATCAACGCCGGGGCCAACCGCGAGATGCCCTTCCAGGTCGACTTCAAATGCCAGAGCGGCGTGCTCAGCAGCACTACCCCCAGTACCAGCCAATCCGGCACCAGCGGTACCGCGCTGGGCATCAAGGTTTCCGCCGGCGCGCTGGCCTCCTCCGCCGGGCTCGGGCTGGTCAATGCCAGCGGCGGGCTGTCCTACCTGGTCTCCGACCGCTACGGCGAACCGGGCATGGCCCAGGGCGTGGGCATCCGCCTGCTGCGCAACGGCAGCGCGATGAACCTGCTGGCCAGCGAGGACTCCGCCAACGGCAGCAATGCCGAAGCGCGCGGCTGGTACCCGGTAATCGGCAACGCCTCGAACAAGACCGGCGAAGTGGGTGGCATCTCGCAGTACAGCGAGACGTTCCGCGCCCGCCTGGAAAAGCTCAGCCTCGGCAGCATGCCCACCGTCACCCCAGGCCGCGTGGAAGCCACCGCGCAGGTGGTGATCCGTGTCCAGTAACTGGCTGCGCGCCGCCCTGCTCGGCCTGGCGCTGGCGGCAGGCAGCAGCGCCCATGCCGGCGTCACCGCCGAACGCACGCGGGTGATCTTCGAGCAAGGCAAGCGCGAGGCCTCGCTGGCACTGGTGAACCAGAACAGCTACCCGGTCATCGTGCAGACCTGGATCGATGACGGCGACCTCGACAGCGCACCGCAGACCGCCCAGGCGCCGATCATGCCGCTGCCGCCGGTGTTCCGCCTGAACCCCGGCCAGCAGCGCAGCCTGCGCCTGCTGCATACCGGGGAAAAACTCCCCACTGACCGCGAATCGCTGTACTGGCTCAACCTCTACGAGATTCCACCGCAATCCAACGAGCCCCTGGCCGAAGGGCAGTCACGCCTGACCGTCACCCTGCGCACCCAGATGAAGGTCATCTACCGGCCGCTCGCGCTGGTGAAAGACGCGGAAGAAGCGCCGCGGCAGCTCACCTTCCGCCGCCAGGGCGAGGTTGTGCAGGCGGACAATCCGACCCCCTATTTCATCACCCTGGCTGGAGCCGAAGTTCGCCAGGGCAATATCGGCGTGGCGCTTTCGGCCGAGCTAGTGCCGCCCTTCTCGAAACGCACACTGACGCCCAGGCAGGCATTGCCCGCCAGTGGCGGAGAGGTGCGTTACCTGTGGATCGACGATGGCGGCAACAGCCAGCAGGGCGAGGCCGAGCTGCGCTGAGAGAGGCACCCGTCCGTGCCGGCTGACGCCATCGTTGGTTTCTGCACTGAACAGTCCCCTCTCCCGCTTGCGGGAGAGGGCCAGGGTGAGGGACTCTTGATCTGGCAGGGGCGGAGCCTCAGGAAGAGGACAGTTGGCCTACCATGGACTTCAGCATCAGGGCAGTTCGCGAGCAAGCTCGCTCCTACAGGCGCATCCTGGGCCCGGCCTACTGAAACAGATTGGCCTTCACACAGAACGTCAGCAGCGCCTGGTCGGTATCCACGTCGAGCTTGCGCATGGCGGAAATCTTCTGCGCGCTCACGGTCTTCACGCTGCGGTTGAGCAGCAGCGCGATGTCGCGCACGCTCATCCCGGAGACGAAGTGACGCAACACCTCGTACTCCTTCACCGACAGGCTGGCGATGCGCCCCTCCACATCGTCCCCGCCGGCCAGCACGCTGGTCGAGGACTGCATGCCCGGCCCCCGGTAGATGCGATCCTGGGACAGCGCCTTGAGCGCCACCAGGATCTCGTCGAGATCGCCGTTCTTCAGGATCACCCCCGACACCCCCAGGTCGTACAGGCTGGAGAGAATCAGCGGATTGGACAACATGGTGAGGATCAGGATGCGCGTATCGGGGAAGTTGCGCAGCAGGTACTCGATCAGCTTGATGCCATCGCCGTAAGTCTGGTCGCCCGGCATGTTGTAGTCGGTGATGACGATGGCCGGCCGCTGCTCGCGGTAAAGGGCCACCAGTTCGCTGGAGTTGTGCGCTTCGCCGATCACCTCGAAGCGATCGTCCCGTTCGATCACCTCGCGAACGCCCATCAGCACGATGGGATGGTCGTCCGCTAGTGCCACTCTGACTTTTTCCATGAGTTTCTTGAGTCCCAACGTTTGCGATCGTCGGCCGGCCACAGGGCACGACCACTATTCCAGAGTAGCCCCGGTTACCAGACAGGCTCTCAGAGGCTGGCCAGGGCCGCCTCGATTCGTCCCATCAGCATCGTCACCGCCGCGGACAGTTCCGGCCCGGCAGGCTGCGCGATCAGGGCCTCTTCCACGGCACCGCAGGCATCGCTGAGCCCATGAGCCTGGACCACCGCAAGGGCGCCGCGCAGGCGGTGCACCTGCTGACGGACGGTCGCCAGGTCATTGCGCTGCAGGGCATCGGTCACGCCCTGCATGTCCTGGCGCATGGTACGCAGGAACAGGTCGCGCATCTTTTCCGAAACCTGGATGCGCTCCGGCACCGGCGTTTCACTCGTGTTCTCGCTCGCCGGCAGCTCTGCCGCGGCATGGCCGCAGACCTTGAGCAGCCCATCGTGCAGCGTGCGCAGGCTCATCGGCTTGACCAGCCAGGCGTTCATGCCCACCGCCATGCAGCGTTCGCCCTCCTCGCGCAGGGCATTGGCGGTGACGCCGATGATCGGCAGCCAGCTGTCGTGCCGACGCAGCTCACCGACCAGCTCGTAGCCATTCATTACCGGCATGTTCACATCGGTCAACAGCGCATCGAAAGCGCCGGGCGCCCAGCGCTGCAGGGCCTCGCGGCCGTTGCTGGTAAGGGTGACGCGGCAGCCCAGTTCTTCCAGCTGCTCCTTGAGCAGCGCCTGGTTGATCGGATTGTCCTCGGCCACCAACACCCGCAGGCCGAGCTTGCCCAGTCGGGCCACCCGCGGCACCTGCCGGGCCTCACTGCCCACGCCCTGCTGTGCAAGGCGCAAGGCCTGGGCAATGCCGGACAGATGATAAAGGCTGACCTCCCAGCCCTGCGCCGACGCCTGCGGCTGCGCGCTGGCATCGGTCAGTGCGCACACCCGCGGCCCGCCCCACAGCGGCTCGTCGCCAGCCTCGAGCAAGTCCAGCAGCACGGCGCCCGGCGGCGTGGACGACGGCAGTTCCTCCTGCAGCAACGCCGAACCGCCCCAGCAATCGATCCAGGCAGCCAGGTTCTGCGCCAGCTCCTTCACCGGTGCGCGCACATAGACCGGCTGCGGCAACAGCGGTGAGCCGTCGGCCAGCGGCTGGACGCGCTCCAGCACCGGCAGCGCGAGAGTGAAGGTGAAGCTGCTGCCCAGCCCGGTTTCGCTCACCACCCGCAGTTGCCCTCCCATCAACTGGCTGAGCCGCGCGCAGATCGACAGCCCCAGGCCGGTGCCGCTGACCGTGTGCTCATGCCCATGGGCCTGGTAGAAGGGCTCGAACAGGCGTTGCTGCTGGGCGTCGGACATGCCGATGCCGGTATCCGTCACCTGCCACTGCAGGGCTGTCTCGCCGGCCTCACTCACGACAACCCGCAGGCGCAACACCACCCGACCGATGTCAGTGAACTTCAGCGCGTTGCTCAGCAGGTTGGCGAGAATCTGCCGGATGCGCGCAGCGTCGCCACGCACCAGGCCGGGAACGTTCGCATCGATACAGGCATAGAGCTGCAGCTCCTTGCCTTCGGCGACGCCGGCATATCCGGCGACCACGTCCTCGGCCAGTTCCAGCGGGTTGAATTCCAGCACCTCCAGGGCCATCTGCCCGGCCTCGATCTTGGACACATCGAGGATATCGCTGATCAGTTGCAGCAGGGTCGAGGACGAGCGCTGGATGGTAGCGAGATAATCGCGCTGCTGGCCGGTCAGCTCGGTCAGCCCGAGCAGCTCCAGCGTGCCCAGCACGCCGTAGAGCGGCGTGCGGATTTCATGGCTCATGGTGGCCAGGAACACCGACTTCGCCTCGCTGGCGGCATCCGCCGAAAGCTTGGCGTCGGCCAGCATCTGCTGTGCCTGCTTGTGCGCGCTGATATCGTTGAAGGCGCAGAGCACCACGTTCTCGCCGCGATAGCGGGTCGGCGCGAAGCTGGCGTGCAGCGCGCGGCCTTCCACCTCGAAGACCACCTCACCGCCCATGTCGGCGCTGCGCTCACCCAGGTCCCATTCCCGGCTGATGCGGGTAATCGCCTCGGCATCGCCCAGCCAGAGCTCGGCCAGACGGTTCTGCATCACCACCTGGTGGCTGCCGTGGCGCAGCACGCACAGCGCTACCGGCGCGGTCTGGATCACCGCGCGGCTGAACGCGTCGCTCTCGATTATCTCCAGATGCGCGCGGCGCGCCGGCCGGATCACCCGCCGCGAGTACCAGCGGATGGCGAACCAGCCGCCGGCCAGGCTACCGAGGATCAGCGCCAGCCCGCCGAGGAACTGCCACTTGGCATAGCGGAAGAAGCTGGCGTAGCTCAGGCGGTAGAGCGCGGTCCAGCCGCCTGTGAACTCGCTGCGGACCTTGAACACCAGGCCGTCGACACTGAAGTTCAGGCCCTCCTGATAGTCTTTCTCACCGCCGGAGAAATCGATCAGCACCTGGCCGTCGGGGGAGACCAGCTGCAGTTCGTCGAACACCGGGCGGTCGAGCACCTGCTCGAGATCGTTGATACGCCCCAGGTCGAGCAGCGACACCGCGACGACGCGACGATCCAGGTCGGATTCCCACCACAGCGCATCGGGCAGGTCGAGACTGACGTAGGCCAACAGCTCACGAGTCGTACCACCTGTGTAGGCCTGCGCCTGAGCCCAGTGCACCTGCGTGTCGCTGCGCTTGGGCGCGCGCTCTTCCAGTGCTTCATGCACCCGTTCGATTACCCGCAGGTAATTGCCCCGTGTCAGTGGCCGCTGCCCACGGAAGTTGCCGATCGACGGCACCGCCAGGCTGGTGGAACCGTGCAGGTCGACGACCAGTACCTGCGGCGAAGGAAAGGACGAGGTGCTCCAGTAACTACTGTAGAAATTCGTCAGCATCACGCCAAACGAGAAGGTGCCAGGCCGCTCCTGCGGAGTGGGGCGCATCAGTTGAGCCAGGGTGAAGGACATGGCGAAGGAGAACTCCCGGCCTTCGTGGATCTCCATGCCGTTTTCACGGACCAGCATGCGTCGCTGCAGCGGGACCACATCCAGGTCCTGGCGCTGGGTGGACTCGTCGCTCTGCTGTGCAACTCGGTTGAGGAAGGCCTCGTGCTCGTGGATGTCGCCCACCAGGCGGCTGAAGTGGAAGTGCACCTTGTCTCGCTCCTCCTGCACGACCCGGCCAAGCGCCCAGTAACAGGCGCCGACCAGCATCAGGGCAAGGGAGACGGCGCACAACAGCACGACGTTCAGGCGCAGCGAGGTGCTGGCCAGCTTGCGAATCGAGCCGTGGTCATGTTCCTTCATGCACAGTATCCGGTGTCGCGGAAAGTAGCGGCGGAGGGCCCGCCGGATACCAGCAGACTGTAGATGCGAGTACGCGATAAGGCGACCCGACGGCCTCGCTGAAGCCGACGATCGCCCTTGCATGCACGATGTGTCTGCCATGGATCAATGAGCCATGGCAGATCGCTCCTGGAGCAGTTGGCGGGTGAACACGGCCGGCGGCACCGCTTCGGAGAACAGAAAGCCCTGGGCGCAGTCACAGCGCAGGCGGCGCAGCAGGGCCAGCTCGTCCGGGTGTTCGACGCCTTCGGCGATCACCTCCAGGCCCAGTTGCCGACCGAGCTTGACGATGCTTTCCAGTGCCGCCGCCAGCCCTTCGTCATCCACGCAGCCATGCACCAGCGCGCGATCGATCTTCAGCTCGGTGAAGGGCGTCGAGACCAGGTTGTACAGCGAGCTGTAGCCCTGGCCGAAATCGTCCTGGGCGAGGCCGAAGCCCTTCATGCGCAGGCGGCAGGTGCCGGCATAGTAGTTCGCCGGGGTCGCCGTGTGGCTGCACTCGAGCAGTTCGAAGACGATGTGTGCCGGAACCCCGCCACGGGCTGCAACGAAGGCGGCGAGACGATCGGGCAGCTCGGGATCGTCCAGCAGATGGGTCGGCAGGTTCACCGCCACCGACAGGTGGAATCCCAGCTGGCTCCAGTCGGCCTGGGCCTGCAGGGCCTGCTCGAGCACCGTCCAGAGCAGCGCCTCGTCGAGCCCGGCCGCCGTCAGGGCCGGCATGAAGCTGCCCGGCTGCAGCACGCCATGGCGCGGATGCTCCCAGCGCACCAGTGCCTCGGCGGCGACGATGCGACCGTCGATCAACGAAGCCTTGGGCTGGAACCAGGCACACAACTGCCGCTGTTCCAGGGCGTGTTCCAGCTCTGCCCGGGTCGGTGCGGGGATGGCCGGCGCGCGGTGTTGCTCGGCGCGTTCAAGGCGCGAGACGAGCTTGTCCAGCAGGCGCCGGACCACTGGCGCACGGGCCGGCTTGGCGATCTGTTCGAGCACCGTGATGCCGTGGGCGCGGGCCACCATACAGGCGCTGCCCATCAGCGGGCGCGACGCCGAACTCATGATCGCCAGCAGCGGCGGATGGCTCAGCGCGGCGAGGCGCTGGATCAGTTGCACGCCATCCAGGCCCGGCATCATCAGGTCGCTGACCACCAGGTCGAAGCGCTCATGCTCCAGCCAGCGCAGCGCTTCGGCGCCATCCTCGGCGGCGCGCAGTTCCACCGCGCCCTGCTCGCGAAACAGGTTGAGCAGGTACTCGCGCTGGAAGGGTTGGTCTTCGACGATCAGGATTCGCTGATGTCGCATGTCGGCACCTCCGCGGGCAGGCTGGTCAGGCATTGGCGCAGGGTGCGCAGGTCCACCGGCTTGAGCAGGCAGAGGTTCATGCCAGCGGCGAGGCAACGCTCGTTCTCCTCGTGCATGGCGTTGGCGGTGGCGCCGATGATCGGCCCGCGATAGCCGCGCTGGCGCAGCGCACGCGCCAGTTCGTAGCCATTGAGATGGGGCATGTTGACGTCGGTGAGCACCACCTCGAAGGCATCCGGCTGCCAGCGCGTGAGCGCCTGCCGGCCGTCCACGGCGAGCTCGACCGCACAGCCGAGGGTTTCCAGCTGGTCGCGCAGAATCAGTTGGTTGATCGGGTTGTCCTCCACCAGCAGCACGCGCAGGCCGAGGCCGATGTCCGGCAGGGCTTCGGCCAGGCGCGCCGCCTCACCACCGAGGCAGCCCTGTGCCGCCGCCAGCGCACGGCGCAGCCCTTCGAGGTTGTAACGGCCGACGTGCCAGTCGCAGCCTTCCTGGCGCGGCTGCTCGCCCCCCAGGTCGGTCACCAGCACCCGGCAGCCGCGCCAGTTGGGCAGCGGCTTGCGGTCATGGGGGTTGAAGCGCAGGTCCACCAGCACACTGGAGGCGTCTTCCTCGACCGGCTGCTCGCAGGCCACCACCTGGGCCCGCCCGCCCCAGCGGGTGATCCAGCCGCACAGGCTCTCGGCCAGCTCGCGGGTCGGCGCATGCACCCAGACCATCGAGTTGTACAGCCGGGGTTCGTTGTGCGCCTGCCGGTCCACGCATTGCAGCGGCAGGCTGAGGGCGAAGCTGCTGCCCAGGCCGACATCGCTGACGACTCGCAGCTGCCCGCCCATCAACTCGGTGAGGCGCTTGCAGATCGACAGGCCAAGGCCCGTGCCGCCGGCCATGCGGGCGTTGCCGGAGACCTGGTAGAAGGCATCGAAAAGGTGCGCCTGCTGGTCCTCGGGGATGCCGATACCGGTATCGGCGACCTGCCAGTGCAGGGTGTCATGCCAGCCCTCCCCCGGCTCCGAGCGCACCCGCAGGACGATGCGCCCGCTATCGGTGAACTTCACCGCGTTGCTCAGCAGGTTGTTGAGGATCTGGCGGATGCGCGTGGCGTCGCCGAGCATCCGCTCGGGCATCTGCGGGTCGCAGCAGGCATAGATCTGCAGGCCTTTGGCGCGGGCGGTAGCGGCGTAGGACTGGACCGTATCCAGGGTCAGCTCCAGCGGCGAAAACTCCACCGGCTCCAGGCCCAGTTGACCGACCTCGATCTTCGATACGTCGAGCACGTCGCTGATCAGTTGCAGCAGGGTCGACGAGGAACGCTGGATCGCACGCAGGTAGCCGGACTGCTGGTGGTCCAGCGCCGTGCGGCCGAGCAGCTCGAGGGTACCGAGCACGCCATAGAGCGGTGTGCGGATCTCATGGCTCATGGTCGCCAGGAACAGCGTCTTGGCCTCGTTGGCGGTGTCGGACAGGCGCTTGGCTTCGGCCAGCGCGGCTTCCGTCTGCTTGCGTGCGCTGATGTCGCTGAAGGCACAGCAGAGCACTTCCTCGCCCTTGTAGCGCGTCGGCGTGTAGCTCAGGTAGAGGTGCCGCCCCGTGTGCGTCTCGACCTCCTCGGAGCCACCCTCCTCGCCACTGTTGAAGCCCCGTTCGAGCCAGCCGTGGCTCCAGTAGCGGCGCTCGTCGCCGCTGCCGAGCCACTGCTGGGCAAGACGGTTCTCCAGCACCACCTCGGCGTCGTTGCGACGCAACACACAGAGCGCCACGGGCGCGGTCTGGATCATCGCGCGGTGGAAACCCTCGTTCTCCACCAGCGCGTTCAGGCGATGCTGCGCCGGGCCGATCAGGCGCCGGTTGATGCGCCGGCACATGCCCCAGACCAGCAGCGAGCAACCCATCAGGAAGGCCAGCGAGGCGAGTACCCGGGGCCACATCGGCACCAGCAGCTCGGCAAGGTTGAAGTAGTAGATCAGCGACCAGTCGGAACTGCCCAGGTGCTTGAGCAGCGCCAGGTGGCTGGGCAGCAGGCCGGCACCGCTGAAGGAAAAGTTGTCGCCCTCCCAGAGGTCGCTGAACTGCAGGCCGAGCTGTGGCGTGACCGCGCTGCCGAGGATCGCCCGGTGCTCACGGTCGAGCAGCAGGAAACGCCCGGCCTCGGGCACGCCGAAGGCCGCGGACAAATCGGCGCCGAACAGCTCCAGTCCCAGCCAGCCGTTGTCTTCCTCGTTGGTCACGCGGGTGAACAGGTACTGCCGCGCTTGCGGGTCGGTCGGGTCGGCGAGCCAGCGTACCTGCCGCTCCTCCTTCGGTGTGCCGGGCTGCCCCAGCGCTTCGAGCACCGACGGCGGCACCACCGCGTTGAGCGCTGGAGCGCCGTAGAGGCGGGTCACCGAGCGGTTGGGGCCTGGTGAGACATAGATCAGGTTCAGCCGCTTGGCTTCCATCTCCGACAGGTCGCGCCCGGAGAGGGCCAGGCTCCAGCTCGAACCGGGCTCGCCCAGGGTGACGAAAACCTGCTCATGGGGCGGCACCGGCACGCTCAACTGGCGCCACTGCACCAGCGGCTCGTGGACTTTCCAGGTCACTCCCCGGCTGATGTGTTCCAGCAGCGATTCGCGCTGGCCGAGGTAATCCTGGGCCTCGTACATGGCCGCGTTCATCTGCCGACGCAGCTGCGACACTTCACTGTTGAAGCTTGCGGCGAGAAACAGGCTGAGCGTGAAGAACAGGCAGGCGATCACCACCCAGGCCAGCAGACGAAGGAGCTTTCGGGCTGCCTTCGGGGTGGAAAAGGACGAATCCTGGCGACGAAGGAACTGCTTGAGTTTCATGTCCGCCAGCCTGGAGAAAAGCGGGCCAGACGGACATCAGACAAATCTAAAAAGTGCCGATTCGCGAGCGATCACCCAGAAACCCTTACCTCGCCGGTCAGCCGTCCAGCAATCCGCTCGCCCGATGTACCCGTCGCTCCGTCGCCGCTTCCAGCACCTGCCAGCCACGCCCGGCGCTGGCCAGGGTGAACCACTGGCGGGCGCGGGTGATGCCGGTATAGACCAGCTCGCGGGTGAGGATGGGGTTGAGGCTGTCGGGCAGCAACAGCGCAGCGTGGGTGAACTCCGAGCCCTGGGATTTGTGCACGGTCATGGCGAACACCGTTTCCACCGCCTGCAGGCGGCTGGGCAGGATCCAGCGGATGTTGTCGCTGCCGTCGCCCGCCGGGAAGGCCACGCGCGCCACCCAGCGCACCGAACCATCGTCAGCCGTCTGCGGCAGCGCCAGGGTGATGCCGATATCGCCGTTCATCAGGCCCAGGCCGTAGTCGTTGCGGGTGACCAGCACCGGGCGGCCGGCGAACCAGCCGTTCGCCGTGGTGATCAGCCCCTCGCGTTGCAGCAGATCGCCGATCAGGTTGTTCAGCCCCTCCACGCCCCAGGGCCCGCGCCGCAATGCGCAGAGCAACTGGAACTGGCCGTGGGCCTCGAGTACTGATCTTGCCCAGGAGTCCAGCGCAGCCTGGCCGGCGTCATGGGCCGGACGCGCGCCGCTGACCACGCGCAAGTAGTGGGCGTAGCCGACCGGGCCGAACAGGTCACCGCCACGCCCGCCGTCGATCACCAGGTCGCGCAGGCTGCGGGTTTCCTGGGCGTCCACGGCGATGCGGGCGAGGTCCTGGTGTTGCGCCTTCCAGACTTGGCGCAAAGCTGGGATATCGCCGGCGTTGACCGCTTCGGCCAGTTGGCCGATGCCGCTGCCGGCACTGAAGCGGTGACTGTGGCGGAGCATGGCCACCGCCTGGTCGAGGTCGCTGCCGGAGGCATCCAGCAGCACGTCGTCAATGGCTTCGCCGGTCACGGCTTGCAGCCAGTCGCGGGTGGCCGGGCGGTAGTGGCCTTCGCGGGCGCGGCTGCACAACTCGCCGAGCACCGCGCCGGCCTCCACCGAGGCCAACTGGTCCTTGTCGCCCAGCAGGATCAAACGGGCACGCGGCGGCAGGGCGGCCAGCAGCGCGGCCATCATTTCCAGATCGACCATCGAGGCTTCGTCCACCACCAGCAGCTCCAGCGCCAGCGGGTTGCCGGCGTGGTGGCGGAACTGCCGGCTGTCCGGGCGGCTGCCGAGCAGACGGTGCAAGGTAGTGACTTCGGTGGGGATCGCCGCGCGCGCGGCCTCGCCATTGGCCAGGCCGGAGAGGTCGAGGCGCTGCACGGCGCCGGCGATTGATTCGTTCAGGCGCGCCGCGGCCTTGCCGGTAGGCGCGGCCAGGCGGATGCGCAGCGCCCGGCCGCCCTCCCCCAGCGCCAGGCTTTGCAGCAGGGCGAGCAGCTTCACCACGGTGGTGGTCTTGCCGGTGCCGGGGCCGCCGGTGACGATGCCGAAGGCATTGCCGGCGACCAGCGCGCAGGCGAGTTTCTGCCAGTCTGCCGGGGCACCGGTTTTTTTCGGGAACAACGCCTCCAGCGCCTGGCGCAACTGGGCGACGGGCAGCGCCGCGCGCAGTGCGTCGCCCTGTTGCAGGCGCTGGTCGATAGCGCTGCGCACTTCGCGCTCGTACTGCCAGTAGCGACGCAGATACAGACGCCGGCCGGACAGCACCAGCGGCGTATCGCCGGGGCCGTCGCCGACCAGCCGCGGGTCGTCGAGCACGCTGCGCCAGGCGTCGAGATCGAAGCCTTCCAGCAGCACGCCGGGCAGCTCCGGGGCATCCTTCGCCGAGTCGCCTTCGGGCGGCAGTGAAAGAGCGAAGCGGCTGTCGGCCAGCGTTGCTTCCAGGTCGAGGCAGACGTGCCCACGCCCGAGCTGGTGGCTGGCCAGTGCGGCGGCGAGGATCAGCAGCGGGTTGGCGTCCGCCGCACGCTCGACCAGGAAGGTCGCGAAGGCGCGGTCCAGCTCGCGCAGCCAGCCGCGCTCGGCCCAGCGGCCGATCAGATCGAGCATTTCAGTGGTGCTCTTCATGCCTGCACCTCCGCGCGGAACAGGCGGTCCAGCTCATCCATCAGCGCCTTCGGCGGGCGTTCCAGGTACATGCCCTGGGTTGCCGAGGAACTGCCGCGCAGGAACAGGTACATCGCGCCTCCGATGTGGCGGTCGTAGTCATAGTCAGGCAGGCGCGCCTGCAGCAACCGATGCAGGGCGAACAGGTAGAGCGCGTACTGCAGATCGTAGCGGTGCTCCAGCAGCGCCTCGCGCAGCGCATCGTGCGTGTAGGCCTCGTCGTCGGCGCCCAGCCAGTTGGATTTGTAGTCGGCCACGTAGTAGCGGCCTTCGTGCTCGAAACCCAGGTCGATAAAGCCCTTGAGCATGCCGTTGAGCAGGTTCGCCTGCAGCGTCGGCCGCGCCACGCCGCCGAGGGTATGGCGGATCACCACGGCATCGAGGCGCTGGCTGTCGACGTTGCGGGTAGCGAACCAGAACTCCATTTCCTTCTGGAAGCTGGTCAGCCCGGCCAGGCTGACCGGCGCGGCGTCGGGCACGCGGAAGGCGGTGCGCAGGTACTGCCCGAGCCAGCCGCTGAGCGGCTCGATCCACTCCTCCCAGCCACGCAGGGCGCAGCGCCGGGCGACCTGGTCACGCAGCTGTTCTTCATCGACGTCGAAGTTTTCGTCAGCCGCCCACTCCAGCAGGCCATGGAGGAAGCTGCCGGGGTTCGCCCCGCGCGGGAAGGCGTGCAGGCTGAATGGCGCCGGCACGGCTTCCACCTCACGCAGGTCTTCCAGGCCGCTTTCGCGCAGCAGGTCCTCACTGGCGCTGATCGGCTCGTCGGCGGCCGGCGCCGGCGTGACGGCGCTGTCGTCCTCGCTGGCGCCCTCGGTGGCCAGGTTGGCCAGCGCGGAGTAGCTGGCGATCCACCATTTCTCCGCCACCCGGCGACGCGGCTCGCGGGCCGCGCCCAGCTCGCCGGCCGGTGCGCCGACGAACAGCTCGGAGCCGACTTGCGGTGCCGGCAGCAGGGCAATTTCCGCCTGGCCAGCCCGCAACTCGCCCAGGCGCGCAGTCACGTCCTCGACGCTCAGCGCGTTGCCGCCACCGAGCAGGTAGCCCATGGCGCCCTTGTGCAGCTCGGGGCTCTTGCTGTTGCTCATCACCAGCGGCGCCATGCCCAGCCATACCGCGTGGCGCGCACGGGTCAGGGCCACGTAGAGCAGGCGCATATCCTCGCTCAGGCGCTCGTCATTGGCCTGCTGGAAGGCCGCCTTGGCCTGCTCCTTGTCGCGGGACAGCTCGATTACCCGCGACTCGCCGGACTGGAAGCTCGGCGGCGTGCCGCTCTTGCCGTCCAGCTCGCGCCAGGTGCAGATGAAGGGCAGCAGCACCAGCGGATACTCCAGGCCCTTGGACTTGTGGATGGTCACCACCTTGATCAGGTCGGCGTCGCTTTCCAGGCGGAGGATTTCTTCGCTGGACGGGCTTTCCAGTTGCTCGGCCAGCACGCGCAGCAGCGCATGTTCGCCGTCCACTTCCACGGCCTCGCGCTGCAGCCATTCGGCCAGGTGCAGCAGGTTGGTCAGGCTGCGCTCGCCATCGCTCGCGCGCAGCAGGCGCGCCGGCAAGCTGAAGTCGGCGAGCAGGCGACGCAACATCGGCAGCACACCCTGCTGCTGCCAGAGCACGCGGTAGTCGCGGAAGCGCAGGACCATGTCTTCCCAGAAACGCTCGTCCTGGTTCAGCCGCTCCAGGGTCGCCCAGTCCAGCGCCAGGCTGCGGGTGGCCAGGGCGATGCGCAGGGCCGCGTCGTCGCCGGGGTCGGCGCAGGCGCGCAGCCAGTGCAGCAGGTCGACCGCCTCGGGGCTGTCAAACACCGAATCGCGGTCGGACAGGTAGACACTGGCGAGCCGGCGCCTGGCCAGTTCGCCGCGGATAGCCTCGGCCTCGCTGCGACCGCGCACGAGGATCGCGATGTCCGCCGGGCGCAACGCGCGCCATTGCCCCTCGGCATCGCGGAAACCGCTTTGCGTGGAGCTCAGCCAGCGCTGGATGGCGCTGGCGCTGCGCTCGGCCATCTGCTGGCGGTACAGCGTGGAGCCGCAGACCTGGCCATCGTTGTCCAGTTGCCAGAAGGTCATGGCCGGCGCTTCGCTGCCTTCGAGCAGCAGTGTCTCATCACGCCCGCGCGCGCCCACTTCGAGGAAGGGCACGGGGTTTTCCTGCCCTTCCACGGCAAAGCGAAACGCGCCGCGCGGGTGGCCTTCGGCGAACAGGAAGCAGCGGTTGGCCGCTTCGACCATCGCCAGCGTGGAGCGGTAGTTGGTACCCAGCGTGTAGTGCCGCCCGGCGGTAGCGGCGCGGGCGCGCAAGTAGGTGTGGATGTCGGCGCCACGGAAGGCATAGATCGCCTGCTTGGGGTCGCCGATCATGAATAGACCCAATTTCTTTTCTGAAGAGCCCTCTCGCGCGCTCTCGGCGATGCGGTAGACGCGCTCGAAGATGCGGTACTGCAGCGGGTCGGTGTCCTGGAATTCGTCGATCAGCGCCACCGGGAACTGCTCGCGGATACGCTCGGCCAGGCGCTCGCCGCCGCTGCCGGCGAGGGCGCGATCGAGGCGCACGAGCAGGTCGTCGAAGCCCAGTTCGGCGCGCTTCTGCTTCTCCGCTTCGAGGTTCTGGCGCACTTCATTGAGCGCATGCAGTAGCAGTTGCGGGCCGATCTCCGGGCGCTGTTCGGCGCGTTCCACCCAGGCGTCGATGGCCTGCAAGGCCGGGTGCTGCGGCACCACGGCCTTGGCTTTCACCTTGATTCGCGTCTGGCCGAACTTGACGAGATTGTCCGGCGCATCGGCGCCTTCGCTCCAGGCATCCAGCGCTTCGATCCAGCCGGCAAAGACGCTGTCGTCATCCTTGCCGCGATAACTGTTGCCGTTGAGGTCGCCACGCAGGTTGCGCAGCAGCTCGGCCACACCAGCACGGCCCGCCGCCCAGGCTTCGCGGGCGCGGGTCTCGGCGGCGTCGAGTTCGTCGTAGAACTGGCCGGTGGCCTCCAGCAGCTCGCCGAGGGAGGCCGGTGCGGTCAGCGGTTGATCGGCATAGCGGAACCCGGCTTCCTGTGCCGCCAGCAGCGGTTGCAGGGCGCGGGCCAGCGCTTCGGGGCCGGCGTAGCAATGGCGCACGGCATTGGCCGCCGCCACGCCCAGCGGGTAGAAGTTGCGCCGCCAGTAGTCGCGCACCGCTTCGGCGAGCAGTTCGCTCTGGTCGGCGGCCAGGTCCTGGGTGAACAGGCTGCCGCTGTCGAAGGCGTGCTCGCGCAGCATGCGGTAGCACCAGCTGTGGATGGTCGATACGGCGGCCTCGTCCATCCATTCGGCAGCCAGGCGCAGCAGGCGTGCGCAACCGGGCCAGCGCTCGGGCGCGTAGCCATCGCGCAGCTTCACCAGCAGGCCGTCGTGTTTCTCCCCGGGCTCGGCGAAGCAGCGCGCGGCCTCGCCCAGGCGCGCGCGGATGCGCTCGCGCAACTCCTGGGTCGCGGCCTCGGTGAAGGTCACCACGAGGATTTCCGGCGGGCTCAATGGCCGGCCGAAGGCGGCCTGCTCGCCGCCGTGGTCGAGAACCAGGCGCACGTAGAGCAGCGCGATGGTGAAGGTCTTGCCGGTGCCGGCGCTGGCTTCGATCAGCCGGCTGCCGTGCAGCGGGAAATCAAGGGGGTTGAGCTCTACAGCGCTCATTGTTCGGCCTCCTTGCGCTGCAGTATCGCGAACAGCGGTCCGTACAATGCCTCGGCCCAGGCGGCGAATTCCTCGCTGGCATTGAGCGCGGCGAAATCCGCGTAGACCCGCGCCAGGGCCGCCGAGGATGCCGCCTCGCCGCTCAGGTTGAAACCGCCGTCATAACGCTTGGCGGCTTCGCGGGCTGCACGTTCCTGATCTTCTCCAGCCGCCAGCCAGGCGAAGGCGGTTTTGCAGGCCACCGGCAGCGGACGGCTCATGCCCTGGAACCAGACGTCCAGCAGCGCGTCCAGTTCGGCGCGCGCCTCCTGCGCCGGCAGCGGCGGAAATTCCAGGGTGCCGGTCAGGCCGACCAGCACACTGGTCACCGGTTCGCCGCACAACTGCAACGCCAGGTGGCGCACCCAGGGGCGCACCAGCCCGTTCCACTTGTAGCCCTTGCCTTCGTGGAGTTTGCCGCTGACCAGTTGCAGGCTGGCGAGCTGGCCATCGGCGTTGCGGCGCAGGCCACCGAGCCAGTCGGCCAGTTCGATGCCGGCATGCTCATGCTGCAGCTCGCGCTGCTCCTCTTCCACCTGCGACCAGTGCTCCAGTTGCTCACGGTAACGCGCCAGCAGGTCGTGCAGCGGCGCCACCAGCGCCTGGGCGGAGAAGTCGCCGAAGGCCGCCAGCGGCAGCCGTCCTTCGCGGCGCAGGCGTTCGACCTGGCCGGTGAGTTGCGCGGCCAGTTGGTCGGCCTGCCAGTGCTGCTCCACCCATGGGCGCAGGCGTTCGCAGAGTTCGAATTGCAGCTGCCAGACGTCCAGCCCGTTCAGCTCGAAGGGCTCTTCGTCCTGGCCAGTCAGTTGCTCCTCGGCAAAGCGCACCTTGAGGCGCTGCAGGAAGAAGGCGCCAACCGGATTGGCGAGGAAGTCGGCAAGCACGCGCAGGCCGATGGGGGCGTCCAGCACGAGCGGCGACAACGGCGCGTCGCTCTTCTCGTCATCATGCTCGCGGTGCACGTCACGCCACTCGCGGGCATAGGTGTAGAGGCCGTCGATGCCGCGGTCGGCAGGCGCCTCGAAGTACGTCCGGCTGAAAGGTTGCAGCGGGTGCTCCAGGGTCAGGCCGTGCAGCAGGTCGCCGCCATCCGCACGCCGCCAGCCGGCGGCGAGATGGTCACGCAACTGGCCGACCAGCACCGAGGGCGGGCGCTCGGAATTGTCGCGGATGCTCCGCCCGACCCAACTGACGTAGAGCTGCCGGCGCGCCGAGAGCAGTGCTTCGAGCAGCAGGTAGCGGTCGTCTTCGCGCCGCGAGCGATCGCCGGGCCGGTAGTCGTTGCGCATCAGGTCGAAGTCCAGCGGCGACTGCGGGCGCGGGTAGTCGCCGTCGTTCATGCCCAGCAGGCAGACCAGCTGGAAGGGAATCGCGCGCATCGGCATCAGCGTGCAGAAACTCACCGCCCCGGCGAGGAAGCGCTGGTTCAGGCCGCCGGCATCCAGCCCGCCGAGCCAGGCCTCGCGCACCACCGAAAGCGGCAGCGGATCGCTGAAGCCGGCGTGGCCACAGGTTTCCAGCCAGCCTTCGAGCAACTGCAGGAGTTGCTGGCGAAGCAGCTCATCGTAGTCGTCGGTGACCTGGAAGAAGTCCTCCAGCAGCGTGCGCAAACGCTGCACCCAGGTGGCAGGATCGGCGTCCTCGGCGAGCAGCTCGCAGGCCTTTTCCAGCGCAGCGAGCAGGCCCGCCAATGGACCGAGCGCGGCAGCGTCGAGACCGCCGATTTCCGCGTAGGGCTGGATGCCCTGGAAGGCCTCGCCCTCGCCCACCGCAAAGCCCAGCAACATGCGCCGCAGGCCGAAGCGCCAGCTGTTGGCTTCGGCGGCGGCAGGCAGGCCGAGGCGTTCGCGCTGCTGGCCATCGAGGCCCCAACGCACCCCGGCGCCGTCGATCCAGCGGCGCAGCAGCGGCAGGTCGGCGTCGGCCAGGCCGAAGCGCGCGCGCACGGCGGCGACGTCCAGCAGGTCGAGGATTTCGCTCACGGCAAAGCGGCTGTCGGGCAGCCGCAGCAGGTGCTCCAGCGCCACCAGCAGCGGCTCGCGGCCGCGCTGCCCCTGGTCGGCCAGGGTGTAGGGGATGAAGCGTTTGTCGTCGCGCGGCAACTGGCCGAACACCGCTTCGATGTGCGGCGCGTAGGGGTTGATGTCCGGCACCATGACGATCACGTCGCGCGGGCGCAACGTCGGGTCGGCGTCGAAGCGTGCGAGCAGTTGGTCGTGGAGGATTTCCACTTCGCGCTGGGCACTGTGGGCAACATGGAAGCGCAGCGAATCGTCGGCCTGCGGGTCGACTGCCGGCCAGTGTTCGCGGGTTTCATCCAGCGGCCGCAGCTCCAGGATGTCGTCCTGCAATTGGCCAAGCAGGCTGCTCGGTGCCACCTCGCTGAACAGGTCGATGCGCCCATTGCTCACCGCGCCCAGGCGTGCGCGGTAGCTTTCCGGGTCGTCGTACTGGTCGAGCAGGTTGATGTAGTCGCGACCCTGCTTGCCCCAGGCCGCCAGCAGTGGCTGGGCGTACTGGTGTTGCTGGTCGTCGCTGAGCAGCTCCGGGGTACCGGCGCGGCGGCGCTGGCGGCGGTATTCGTGGCGCAGCAGGTCCTTGTCGGCAACGATGTCGGCCCAGTGGTGGCGGCAGGGGTTGTGCACGCAGAGCAGCACCTGCGCCTGACGCGCCAGCACGGCGAGCGCCTCGACGGTTTGCGCGGGCATGGCGGAAATGCCGAACACCACCACGCGACGCGGCAACCCTGGCAGCGGGTTTTCAGCGGATTTCAGTTTCCCGATGAAGCGCCCATGCACGCCGGCCCGGCTGGTGGCCAGGCCCTCAGGGCCGACGTCGTCGAGCAGCGCACGCCACAGGGCAGCCTGCCAGCGGTTGTCAGCGTCCAGCTCCTTCACGGTGCCGTTGGCCAGGCGCAGCTGGTCGACACCGCGGCTCCAGTCCTCCAGCCAGTCGGCGCGGTAGACCTGGTACTGGTCGAACAGGTCGGCCAGGCGCTCGGCCAACTGGTGGCGCTTGCGCAGGTCCGCGTCGTCGGCGAGGAAGCGCTGCAGGGTGGCAAACTCGCCCTGCTCCAGCAGGGTCGGCAGCAGGCGCATCAGGCGCCAGGTCAGCGGGCCCTTGTCGAGCACCGAGACTTCGGGAATTTCATCGCGGCCGAGTGCGCCGCGGTAGGCTCGCCAGAGAAACTGCGCCGGCAGTTGCACGTCCAGCGCAGCGGTGACGCCGCAGCCGCCCTCCTCCACGTCGCGCCCCAGCGCCAGCTTCAGCCACTGGGCGATGCCGTTGCTCTGCACCAGGATCACCTCGTTCTCCAGCGGCGCCAGCGGGTGCAGGCTCATCCACTGCACCAGCAGGTCGCGCAGCGCTTCCGGATGGTTGCCGTGGATCACCATCAGGCCGGGGGTCAGTCGCTGCTCGCTCATCGGATCTCCTGGGTCAGGCGGCGGCGATGGCGCACCGCGAGGGATGAGCGGCATTTCACCAAAAACCGTGGCCGCGAGCAGCCTTTTTCCCACTCGACGGAAGGATTTCCCCGTCGCCGCGAATCGCCTGACCTCTGCTGTCACGCAAACACGCTGGCAACCGGGCCTCTCCGACATTTTCGAAACTGACTGGATCACGGTTCGTTGCTCCGCCCAGCAGCTATGCTGATTCCACGGCCGTTCCAGGCCAGCCATGGAGGAAACGATGGGCAAGAAGAGCAAAGCGAAGAACCCGGTCCCCGAACAGACCGGGAAGATGAAGAACAAGGATTACGAAGAGCACCTGCGCAAGCTGTCCGTGGAACTGGTCAAGCTGCAGCAATGGGTAGTCCACAAGGGGCTGAAGGTCTGCATCGTCTTCGAGGGCCGCGACGGCGCCGGCAAGGGCGGCACCATCAAGGCCCTCACCGAGCGCGTCAGCCCGCGGGTGTTCCGCGTGGTGGCATTGCCCACGCCCACCGAACGGGAGAAATCCCAGCTCTACGCCCAGCGCTACATCCGCCACCTGCCTTCGGCCGGCGAGGTGGTGATCTTCGACCGCAGCTGGTACAACCGCGCCGGCGTCGAGCGGGTGATGGGCTTCTGCACCGAGGAGCAGGCCGACAAATTCCTCGCCGTGACCCCGCTGTTCGAGCGGATGCTCACCGAATCGGGAATCATCCTGTTGAAGTTCTGGCTGGAGGTCAGCCCCGAGGAGCAGGAGCGCCGCCTGAAGGATCGCATCACCGACGGCCGGAAGATCTGGAAGCTCTCGCCGATGGACGTGAAATCATTCACCCGCTGGGACGAGTACACCCGCGCCCGCGACCTGATGTTCGCCGCCACCGACTCGCCCTGGGCGCCCTGGATCGTGGCACCGTCCGAGGACAAGAAGCGCGTGCGCCTGAACGTCATCAGCCACGTCCTCAAGCACGTGCCTTACAAGGACCTCCCCCGCGAGGAAGTGAAGCTGCCCAGGCGCGGCAAGATCGGCAAGTACAAGAGCCCCGACTATCCGATCCACTACATCGAAGAGAAATTCTGATGGCAACCGGGGCCGGCACACGCCGGCCCCGGATCGTTCGGATCTGGTGACTACTTGCGCACGCCCGAGCGGCCTTTTTGCAGGGGCGGACTCTGTCCGCGATGTGCCACCGGCCAGCATCGAGCGGTCGGAAATCGATCGCGGACAGAGTCCGCTCCTACGTGAAAGTTCTGCGCTCGGGTCGGCCCTCACCCTGGCTCGGGTGAGGGGATGCATTGGTCCGGACTCCCCAGGAAAAGGCGGTTGTTCCCACCTTGTGCCCACCTCAGGCAATGGAGCTCAGATAACCCTCGACCTCAGCGCCCAGCCACCCGGCAAAGGCCGCCACCTTGGACTGGGTCGACTCGCGCTCCGGCCAGACCAGCCAATAGGGGAAGCCATAGGGCACGCGCAGGTCGCTCAGAGCCACCAGTTCGCCGCTTTCCAGCGCGCCGGCCACCAGGCTGCGCCGCTCGAGGCCGATGCCCTGCCCCATGCGCACGGCTTCGATGCTCAGGTTGGAGTCGTTGACCACGAATTCCGCCGGCTCCTGGGGTACCGTCACCCCTGCCGCCTGGCACCAGCCCAGCCAGGATTCGAAGCCGGTGATACGCGGGCAGCGCAGGATTTCCTCGGGGGTGCGAGGCAACTGGCCGCCGTTGAAATCCGGCGCGGCAACGACCACCACTTCGTCCTCGAACAGGTACTCCTGCGCGAGCCCCTCCCAATGCCCCTGGCCAATGCGGATTGCCACGTCGGCCAGGCCCTGGCGCAGGTCCATGACCTCCAGGCTGGCCAGCAGGCGCAGGCGGTACTGTGGATAATTCGCGCGGAACGCCGGCAGGCGCGGCAGCAACCACTTCTGGCCGAACGACGGGGTCAGCGCCACCACCAGCTCATCCTCGCCCGGACGTGCCTTCGCCAGGCGGGTCGCTTCGGCAATATCGCGTAGCGCGCCGCGAATCTGCAGGGCATACAGGCGGCCCTCTTCGCTCAGGCGCAAGCCGCGGCCTTCGCGCTGCAGCAGGGTGATCCCCAGCAAGCCCTCCAACTGGCGCACCTGCTGGCTGATGGCCGAGTGGGTGACGTGCAGTTCATTGGCGGCGAGGGTCACGCTGCCGAGCCGGGCAACGGCCTCGAAACTGCGCAGGGAAGCGAGCGGAGGCAATGCGCTCATGTAAGTTTTCCTAACCGAATCGGTCACTAATCGTCGCTATTACCCAACGGTCAAAGCCGCTAGATTCATGGCCATCGCGCGGAGGACCGCGCCAGCCACCATGCAATTTCCACTAACAGGATGTGCCCATGCAACAGAAGCTTCCGCACCTGATTGGCATGCTCGACTCGCCCTACGTGCGCCGGGTCGCCATCACCCTGCGCCTGCTTGGCATCGAGTTCAGCCACCAGTCGCTGTCGGTGTTCCGCACCTACGAGGAATTCCGCGGCATCAACCCGGTGGTGAAGGCGCCGACCCTGGTCATGGGCGATGGCCAGGTGCTGATGGACTCGACTCTGATCATCGATTGCTTCGAACAACTGGCCGGGCGCAGCCTGATGCCCAGCGAGCCGGCCGCGCGGGTGCGCGCCACACGCCTGCTGGGCCTCGCCCTGGCGGTCATGGAGAAGGCGGTGCAGCGTTACTACGAACAGCAGCGGCCACAGGACAGGCAGCTCGCCAGTTGGCAGGAAAGGGTCGACCAGCAGTTGCACGCCGCCCTGGCGCAACTGGAGAGCGAACTGCGCGAAATGTCGCTGGATGCTGCCGCGCCGCTGGACCAGGCCGGGCTGAGCATCGCGGTGGCCTGGACCTTCGTGCAGCTGCTGCACTCGGAAGATATCCCGGCGGACAGCTACCCGGCGGTAGCCGACTGGGCGCAGCAGGCTGAAGCGCTGGAGGTGTTCAAGGCGTTCCCGCCGGCCTGATCCCCTGGCACGGGGCATAGGAGCGGACTCCGTCAGCGATGGGTTCCCGGCGCGCCTGTGAGCTATCGCGGACGGAGTCCGCTCCTACGCTCTCTGAGACTCAGTCCTTGGGCAGCTCCTCATGCCGCTGCCGGGTGAAGCGCAACAGGCCGAAGCAGATGACGAAGCCGCAGAGCGCCAGCCCGGCTGCCGCCAGGAAGATCGAAGGGTAACCGTGGCGGGCGGCGACCAGCCCCATCAACGGCCCGGCAACGCCCATCGCCAGGTCGAAGAACAGCGCGTAGGCGCCCAGCCCCGCGCTGCGGCTGCTGGCCGGGATACGCAGCACAGCCTCGACCCCCAGCGACGGATAGACCAGCGACAGGCCACAACCGGTGAGCGCCGCCCCCAGCAGCGCGAAGCCTGGCCCCGGCGCCTGCCAGAGCAGCAGCAGGCCGAAAACCTCCACCGCCAGGCAGACCACCGCCACGGCAAAGCCGCCGAAGCGATTGACCGTACCGGAAAAGATCAGCCGCGCGCCGACGAAACAGACGCCGAAGGCGGTCAGGCACCAGGCCGGGTTCGCCCAGCCCTGGCTGCCGTAATACAGGGTGATGAAGGTTGCCAGGGTGCCGAAACCGATGGAGCCGAGCATCACGCACATCCCGTAGGGCAGTACCCGGCCGAGCACTGCGTGGAAGGCCATGCGCGTGCCGGCGATGGTCGGCACCTCGGCCCGTCCTCGGGCCGCCAGCCAGCCCAGCGCGGTCAGCAGCAGGATGCTCACGCCCAGGCTCCACAGGCCCAGCGATGCCGACATGGTCACCCCCAGCGGCGCACCGATGGCGATTCCGCCGTAGCTGACGATGCCGTTCCAGGAAATCACCCTGGCGGTATTCTGCGTACCCACCAGCGCAATGCCCCAGCTCGCGGTGCCGATCCCCAGCAGCCCCTGCGCCAGGCCGAACAGCAGGCGGCTGCCGAGCAACAGCGCCAGGCTCAGCCAGGCCACGGAATCGACACTGGTGGACGCCAGCACCAGCACTCCGCCCATCCCCAGCACACCCAGGCCATACAGCACGGCGCGCTTGGCCCCGTAGGTATCGGCCAGGTAGCCCGCCAGCGGCCGCGACAGCAGCGTGGCGATGTACTGCAGGCCGATGACCACGCCGGCGACTAGGGTGGAGTAGCCCAGGTCTTCGTGGACGAAGCCGGGCAACACCGGCAGCAGCAGGCCGATGCTCAGGAACAGGACGAAGGTGAAGACGACGGTGGCGAGAATGCGCAGGGTGACGGAGGCAGTTCGCTGCTCGGACGAGCTCATGGACGGGCCTGACGGTGGGTAGCAGTACGAGTGGCGGGACAGATTGAAAGCAGGCTATCTATTTCCGTCGCGATTGCCAATCCGAACCTTGCTTGCCGCCCGCGGCTCCTATAGTTGTTCCATTGCCGCGCGCCGTAGCGGTGCGCTCCACCTGCAGCAAGGAGATCGTCATGGATACCAGCCAGCACAGCCTGGGCGCCCTGTTCAAGCAACTGGGGCTGCCCGACGGGCGCCAGGAGATCGACGCCTTTCTCGGCAGCCACCGCCTCGCCGAAGGCCAGAAACTGCCGGACGCGCCATTCTGGAACGCCGCCCAGGCGCAATTCCTGCGCGAGGCGCTGCAGCAGGACTCGGACTGGACTGAAGAAGCCGACGAACTGGCGGTGCGGCTGTCCGACTGATCCGCCGCTACCTCACTTGAGATAGGAGCGCAGCACGCCCATGACCTGCTCCAGGTCTTCGTGGCGCTGCGCGGCGGTGCGGTCCTCGGCCCCCAGGTGGTCGCGCAGGTGGCCCTCGAGCACCTCGGCCATCAGGCCGTTCACCGCGCCGCGGATGGCAGCTATCTGCTGCAGGATCGCCGCGCATTCGCTGCCCGCCTCCAGCGCCCGTTCCAGCGCCTCGCTCTGGCCCTTGATGCGCCGCACCCGGGTCAACAGCTTCTTCTGGTCCTTGATGGTATGTCCCACGCTCAAACTCCAAAGGTATACTGGGGTATAGTATCCAGACTGAATCTACGGACCATCATCATGCAGCACGCCGCCCACCCGCAAGACGGTCGCCACGACCACCAGTTCCACGAAGGCAATCCCCTGGCCGAACGCAACACCCTGCGCGCCGCGCTGCTGACGGTTGTGATGATGGTGGTGGAGATTGCCGGCGGCTGGATCTTCAACTCCATGGCGCTGCTGGCGGACGGCTGGCACATGAGCTCCCACGCCCTGGCACTGGGGCTGGCGTTCTTCGCCTATGTGGCGGCGCGGCGCTTCAAGGGCGACGCGCGCTTCGCCTTCGGCACCTTCAAGATCGAGATTCTCGCCAGCTACACCAGCGCCATCCTGCTGCTGGGCGTGGCGGTGCTGATGATGTTCGAGTCCGTGGCGCGGCTGCTCTCGCCTTCACCGATCCATTACCAGCAGGCCATCGTCATCGCGGTGATCGGCCTGCTGGTGAACCTGGCCTGTGCCTGGCTGCTGCGCGGCGAGCACCATCACCATGGCCATGAGCACGGACATGACCACGCTCACCACCACGGCCACGACCATGGCCACGACCTGAACCTGCGCGCCGCCTACCTGCACGTGCTGGCCGATGCCGCCACCTCGGTGGCCGCGATCATCGCCCTGATCGGCGGCCTGATCTGGGGCGCCGCCTGGCTCGACCCGCTGATGGGCATGATCGGCGCCGTGCTGGTGGCCGTCTGGTCGGTCGGCCTGCTCAGGCAGAGCGGCCGGGTGTTGCTGGACGCGGAGATGAACGACCCGGTGGTGGAGGAAATCCGCGAGGTGGTCGCCGCGCTGCCGCAACCGGCGCGGATCACCGACCTGCACCTGTGGCGCGTCGGCAAGTCGCGCTACGCCTGCATCCTCAGCCTCGCCAGCAGCAGTGACCTAACGCCCGAGCTGGTGCGCCAGCGCCTGCAGGTGCACGAGGAACTCGCGCACATCACGGTGGAGATCAACCCGATCCCCGCCTGAGAGCAGCCGGGGAAAGACCGGAAGTCGTGGCGGCTTTGACGACCGCCACGCCGCTGCGGCCTAATGCGCAGCCTGTCGAACCGCGATCGCCTGCCCGCATGTCCAGCTCCCGCTTCTCAACTGCCCAGCAACGCGCCAGCATCCTGCACCTGCCCGCCGGCCCCTGGACGACGGTGCTCGATTGCCTGTGCGCGCGCTTCCCGGCGATCAGCCGCGACACCTGGCTGGACCGCATGGCGCGCGGCAAGGTGCTGGACAACGACGGCCAACCCATCGGCCCCGAGCATGCGTATCGCGAAGCGCTGCGCATCCATTACTTCCGCGAGGTGCCGCAGGAAGCACCGATCCCCTTCCAGGAAAGCATCCTGTATGCCGACGAACACCTGGTGGTGGCAGACAAGCCGCACTTCCTGCCGGTGACGCCCGCGGGCCAGTACGTCGAGGAGACCCTCCTCGCCCGCCTCGCCAGGCGCCTGGACAACCCGCAGTTGGTACCGCTGCACCGCATCGACCGGCTCACCGCCGGGCTGGTGCTGTTCTCCGCCAACCCGGACAACCGCGATGCCTACCAGGCGCTGTTCCGCGAACGGCGCATCGACAAGATGTACGAAGCCATCGCGCCGGCGCTGCCGGAGCGGGAGTTTCCCCTTGTACATCGTTCGCGAATGGTCGAGGGCGACCCCTTCATCCGCATGCAGGAAGTGGACGGCACGCCCAACAGCGAAACGCGCATCGAAGTGCTCGAGCGCCGCGGCGACCTGTGGCGCTATGGATTGCACCCGGTTTCCGGCAAGCGCCACCAGTTGCGCGTGCACATGTCGGGGCTGGGCGCGGCGCTGTGCTTCGACCCGCTCTATCCGACCCTGCCGCCGCGCGGCGAACGCCCGCCGGAGGACTTCGACAAGCCGCTGAAGCTGCTAGCCCGGCAGCTGGCGTTCCGCGATCCGCTCACCGGCGAGGCGCGGCATTTCAGAAGCCAGCTGGAGCTCTCCTGGCCTTCCATCAATTTCATCGATGGTCACCCTTAAGGCGATCCATTTCCGTCGATAGTGGCCCGGGTGTTTTCATAGCTCCACCCCAAGGAGAGAAAGCATCGGGAGCCGAACATGAGCTACAGCGCCAAGTCCTTTTCCGCCCTCGTCAACGCCCTGCGTGCCGACGGCATCACCCGTCCCGAACAGATGGCCCGCCAGCCCTTCCGCAATGCCCAGGGCTTCTGGTCCGCGGTGGCGAAGAAATGAACCTCGTGCGGCGACTCCCGCCTGCGCTGCGCATGGATGCGGTGATCGTCCTCTACGCACTGGCCACCGCCTGGCTGGTTTTTTCCGGGTTGTAGGCCCGGTCAGGTTCGCGAGCAAGCTCGCTCCTACCAGGAGCTTGCCGAGGTGCCCCCCCTGTAGGAGCGAGCTTGCTCGCGAACCGGCCACAAACAAAAAAGGGCAGCCACGGCTGCCCTTTTCGTATCCCACGCGGCCCTGCCGCGTTCCATCCTTACTTCTTCAGACAGGTGCTCATGAACGCCTTGCGTTCATCGCCCTTGAGCGCCTTGGTGGTTGCATCGGCATTGCAGGACTTCATCTTCTCCTGCTGCGGGGTCATCTTCTTGGCGTCGCCGCCGCCAGCCTTCAGGCAAGTGCTCATGTACGCCTTGCGCTCATCGCCTTTCAGCGTCTTGGCGGTGGCATCGGCGTTACAGGACTTCATCTTCTCCTGCTGCGCGGTCTGCGCGGCGGTGGCAGCAAAGCCTTGCGCCGAAAAGAGCAGGGCCAGGACGAGCAGCGGAATCCGAACGGTGGTCATGGAGTGGTCTCCCAGGATGGAATTGCCACTCTGAGCGTAGCTCGCAGCCCAGCATTCGCGAGGCCTGTAACGCGGCAGCTCAGTTCGCGGCGCCAGCTCCGTGACGCCTTTTGCGGCGCAGAAATTTAAAATGGTTATATATAAATTCTAATTGATAATTTTTTGAAATAACAAAAATGCCGCAGTATGGCGCTGCCACCCCTTCGGTACGCCAGGAACCCACCATGTCGCTGTTGACCCTTCCCAATGCCCGCGAGCAAACCAAGTCGGTCCGCGCCACGGTGCTGGTGTTCAAGGACCCGCGCTCGCAGGAGCTGCTCAACCGCATCGAACGCCTGGCGCCCAGCGAAGCCAATGCGCTGATCATCGGCGAGACCGGCACCGGCAAGGAGCTGGTCGCGCGGCATATCCACAAGCTCAGCCGCCGCAGCGGCGCGCCTTTCGTGGCGGTCAACTGCGGCGCCTTTTCCGAGACGCTGGTGGAGAGCGAGCTGTTCGGCCACGAGAAAGGCGCCTACACCGGCGCCACCAGCAGCAAGGCGGGCTGGTTCGAGTCGGCCAACGGCGGCACGCTGTTCCTTGACGAAATCGGCGACCTGCCGCTGAACATGCAGGTGAAGTTGCTGCGCGTGCTGCAGGAGCGCGAAGTCGTCCGCCTGGGCTCGCGCACACCGGTGCCGATCAATGTCCGCGTGGTCGCCGCGACCAACGTCAACCTGGCCGACGCCGTGGTCGCCGGGCACTTTCGCGAGGACCTGTTCTACCGCCTGCACGTCGCCACGATCCGCCTGCCTCCGCTGCGCGAACGCCCTGGTGACATCCTGCCGCTGGCCGAATTCTTCCTTGAGGAGCACTGCCAGCGCCTGGGCTACAACCGCGCGTCCCTGAGTCCCGAAGCCGAGCGCAAACTGCTCGGCCACACCTGGCCGGGGAACATCCGCGAGCTGGAGAACGCCATCCACCATGCCCTGCTGGTCTGCCGCAACCAGCAGGTGCAGCCGGGCGACCTGCAACTGGCCGAGCTGCCATCGGCGCCGCGCCACGAAGCCCTGCGCCACGAGGCCTTCCCCCACGCCCTGGCTCCCCGGGTCGAGGCCACCCTGGAGCAGGCGTTGCTGGAACTGTTCGAAAGCAACAAGCCCGACCTCTACGAGCACGTCGAGGAAGTGCTGTTCCGCACCGCCTACCACTTCTGCCACGGCAACCAGTTGCAGACCGGCCGTCTGCTGGGTATCAGCCGCAACATCGTCCGCGCGCGCCTGGAAAAGATCGGTGAACTGAACCTCAGCCGCACCGGCTGAGGTCGGTTCAGCCCGCGCCAGCCGTGGGCCGAAACCGTCCGTCGGTGATCCCCGCCCGGCCTCCCCCTGCGAAAGGTTATAATCCGCGCCGTTTTTTCCGCCGGCACGCCAGTGCAATCTGAGCGTCTACACTGCCAGGACGACGTCCCGGCGCGACGTTGATCGCCAGTGCACGACCCATTGTCACCGGCTTCGAGCCATCAGTTTTTTCATCAGCTTCTTGTCATCAGGAACCACCGTGACCAAAGACGAACTGCGCGCGGAACTGGAGCGCCAGGAGCAACGTTTCAAGGATGAACAGGGCGGCGAAGTGAAGCTTTATGCCGCCCAGCCCGAACCGGAAAGAAAGCCCTGGCGCAAGCGCCCCAGCGTGCAGGACAAGGCCTTCGACCGGGAACTGGAAAGAATCGAAGAAGAACGACTGAAAAAGGATCAGGAAGCCGCTTCCCTTTAAATCGCAGGTACGGCTCCAGGCCTGAAGACTGCCCCTGAATCCACCCAGGGAAGTCCACGGGCGATGGACGAGCGGCGCTCCGTGGGGGAGCCCGCCGGTTGGCCTGCAAACACTCATCCGATGGGCCGGCGGCCCGCGTGGAAGCATTGCAAACTTTTTCCACCTTGCCTGAAAGCGCCGTGCGACGAGGCGTCGCGCAAATTGGAGAAACCGTTTCAGGCTAAATACGGTGCTCCAAGCTTCTGGCATAATCGCCGCCCCGTCTCCGACCGGTCATAGAATTTTCATGTTCGATCTTTTCAGCGGACTCGATCTCTGGGTGGGTATCAGCCTGGTGCTGGCACTCACATTCGTCCTGGCGTTCGAGTTCATCAACGGCTTCCACGACACCGCCAACGCGGTGGCCACGGTCATCTACACCAAGGCCATGTCCCCGTACCGCGCGGTGATCCTCTCCGGCATCTTCAACTTCCTGGGCGTGTTGCTCGGCGGCGTCGGTGTCGCCTACGCGATCGTCCACCTGCTGCCGGTGGAACTGCTGATCAATGTGAACACCGGCCATGGTCTGGCCATGGTGTTCTCGCTGCTCGCCGCCGCCATCACCTGGAACCTGGGTACCTGGTACTTCGGCATCCCGGCGTCCAGCTCGCACACCCTGATCGGCTCGATCCTCGGCGTGGGCCTGGCGAATGCACTGATCAACGGCGTACCGGTGGCCGACGGGATCAACTGGGGCAAGGCCATCGATATCGGCCTGTCGCTGATCTTCTCGCCGCTGGCCGGCTTCCTGGTCGCCGGCGCCCTGCTGATCGGCCTGAAGTGGCTGTATCCGCTGTCGAAGATGCACAAGACGCCGGAAACCCGCCGCGACGTCGACGAGAAGAAGCACCCGCCGTTCTGGAACCGCCTGGTGCTGGTGATCTCGGCCATGACCGTGAGCTTCGTGCACGGCTCCAACGACGGCCAGAAGGGCATCGGCCTGATCATGCTGGTGCTGATCGGCATCGTCCCGGCGAAGTTCGTCCTCGACCTGAACAGCACCACCTACCAGATCGAGCGCACCCGCGACGCCGCCATCCACCTGCAACAGTTCTACAACCGCCACTCCGACACCCTTGGCGAGATGCTCGCCCTGGGCAAGGCCGGTGAAGCGGACCTGCCGGACCTGTACCGCTGCGAACCGAAGCAGACCGAAGCGACCCTCAAGGGCCTGCTGAGCGACCTGCACGGCGTTTCCAGCTACACCGAACTGAACGACGACGAGCGCGTCCAGGTACGCCGCTACCTGCTCTGCCTGGACGACACCGCGAAGAAGGTCGGCAAGCTGTCCGAGCTGCCATCGCGCGAGAAGGCGGACCTGGAGAAGCTGCGCAAGGACCTGACCAGCACCACCGAGTACGCGCCCTTCTGGGTAATCATCGCGGTGGCCCTGGCCCTGGGCATCGGCACCATGGTCGGCTGGAAGCGCGTGGTGCTGACAGTCGGCGAGAAGATCGGCAAGCAGGGCATGACCTACGCCCAGGGCATTGCCGCCCAGCTCACCGCAACCGCCGCCATCGGCATGGCCAACATCTACAGCCTGCCGGTGTCCACGACGCACGTTCTATCCTCGGGCGTGGCGGGCACCATGGTGGCGAACCGCAGCGGCCTGCAAGGCAGCACCATCCGCAACATCCTCATGGCCTGGGTACTGACCCTGCCGGTGTCGATCGCGCTGGCCGCCGGCCTGTTCTGGCTGTCCTCGCGCTTCATCGGCTGAGCCCGCGTCGCGCACCCCGAAAAACGCCTGCATCCGCAGGCGTTTTTCATTTCCGGGTGCTCAGAGGTTGATCGTCTGCCGCGGCAGGCGGATGACGAAACGGGCGCCGCCGCGGAAGTTGTCCACCGACAGGCTGCCGCCCATGTTGCGGATCAGGTCGTGGCTCACCGACAGCCCAAGCCCCGTTCCCTTGCCGACGGGCTTGGTGGTGAAGAAAGCCTCGAAAATCCGCTCGATCACCGCCGGGTCGATGCCACCGGCGTTGTCGCGCACGTGCAATTCCACCCAGCCAGTGTCGGTGCAGGGTTCCTGCGACACACCAACCCAGCGCGCGCCCTCGTCCGCACGCCCGAGCAGCGCATCACGGGCGTTGGCCAGCAGGTTGATCAGCACCTGCTCCAACTGGTCGGCATAGCCGCGCACCACCACGCGTTGCGCCGGTGGCCGGCACTCCAGGCTGATGCCTTGCTGCGTCAGGCTTTCGCCGAGCAACGCAACGGCGCCTTCACAGGCGTCGTAGGGGTCGAAGGGCGCGGCTTCCAGCTCCGACTTGCGGCTGAACACCCCCATGTGGCTGATCACCCGCGACAGCCGGTCGATCTGCGCGTCGGCGCGCTCCAGCTTCTCCTTCAGGTATTCCGGTTCGCCGAGCTTCTGCCGGGCGTTGTAGAGAGACATGCGCATGACGTGCAGCGGCTGTTTCATCTCGTGGGCCATGCCGCTGACCATCTCGCCCAGGCTGGCCATCTTCGCGCCCTGGGCCAGTTGCTGCTGGGCGTGGCGCACGGCGGTATTGTCGCGGCCTACGGCCTGCACCTCGACCAGCCGCCCTTCGGCGTCCTGCAATGGCCGCTCCGACCAGATCAGCCAGAGGTTGCGTTGGCCGGAAAGACAGAATCGCAGCTCCCAGGAGTCGTCCGCCGTGCTCTTGCCGCCGCCCACCAGGCGCGCGCGCAAGGCACTGCAATCCTGCTCCGACAGCCACTCGTCAAGCCTGCGGCCACGCAGCGCCTCCACCGGCTCACCCAGCACCTGGGCGAAGGTGTGGTTGATGAAGGTCAGTTGCAGGTCTGGATCGTAGCGACAGATCAACGCCGGCGAATCCTCCACCAGCACCCGATAGCGCTCTTCGCTCTCGGCGATCTGCATTGCCGCGAGGCGCTGCTCGGTGACATCCAGCCAGAGGCCGACCGCCTCCTGTGGAATGCCCTGGATATCGCGCAACAGCTTGGCCTCGTCGTACAGCCAGTGCCACTCGCCGGCGCTGTCGCGCAGGCGGTACTCGGTGCGCACGCGGCCTTCGCGCAACAGCTCGCGGCCGCGGTCGAGAAAGGTTTCCAGGTCCTCGGGATGCACCCGCTCGGCCAGCGCCTGCCAGTTCTGCCCGAGCAGGTCGAGGCCGAACAGGTTGCCGGCGCTCTCGCTGTAGAACTCGGGGATCAGGTGCCCCTCCTCCACCCGCTGCACATAGATCACCACTGGCGCGCTATCGATCAGGTTGCGCAACCGCGCGTGGGCAGCCAGCGCCTGTTCTTCCTGCAACTTGCCCTCGCTGATATCCAGCAGCACGCCGTCCATCAGCTGGTCGCCGGCGCGGGCCTGCCGCCGGCCCTGCAGGCGTAGCCAGCGGCGCGTCTGGGTAGAGGCGGCTTCGCGCAAACGCAGGTCCTGGACCAGCCGCCCGCCTGGCTGCAGGTTGCGCAGGCGCAAACTCAGCTCATCGGCATCAGCCGGGTGCAATTGGCTCAGCAGGTCAGCCAGCGCCAGCTGCAGTTGCCCGGCGGGCAACCCCAGGCTCGCCGCCACCGCTGGCGACAGTTCGAACAGCCCGTCGTCGACGCGCAACCGCCACCAGCCACCGCCGACCATCTCCTGCAGCAGGTTCAGGCGCCGGCTGCTGTCACGCAGGCTGTGCAGTTCGGTGCGTTCGTGAACCAGGTTGGTGAGGATCTCTGCCAGGTACTGCCAATCGCTCGGCGACAGTCCCGGCCAGCTGCCGCCATGCTCCATCGGTTCGGCCAGCAGCCCGGCCAGGCGTCCACCGCGCACCGGCGCCGGGATCAGGTAGAGAAGGTCGCAGCACAGCGACCGGAGCAACTCCGATGGGCTGTCGTCCGCCCCCAGCAGGCAGGCGCCGCTGGCCGCCCGCAGCTCGTCGCCGGGTACCGCCAGGTTTTCCCGCAGCAGGCTGTCGAAGCCGGGCTGCACGTAGCAGGCGAAGACCCGCAGGCTCTGGTCCGGGGCTTCCAGCAGCAGGGCCATGCTGCGCATGTGGAAGTTGCTGCAGAAGGCTTCCAGCACTTCGCTGACCGCCTCGCCGAGGCGGCGCTGCGAGCTGTGCCGCAGGCGGGCGAGGAGCAATTTGCTGAGGTTCAGGCACTGCAGCTTGTGCTGCTGACTGTCGGACTGCCAGTTCAGGTCGGAGATATCCGTGCCGAGCAGCAGGCAATGCTCGTTGGCCTGCAGGACCGCCTGAAAACGGCAGACCAGCGGCAGGTCGCCGGTGCTGCGCAGCACCAGGTCGAGGCGCTCGCCGCCGCGCAGGCTGGAGACCTGCATGCCGCCAGGGATGCGGCGGTCCAGGTAATCGCCCAGCCCCGGCAGATCACCATTGCCCGGCACCGGCGGCAGGAGCCGGTGAGCCTGGCTGCCGCCACGGGCAATCACCCGATCGCGGCTATCGAGCTCCAGCCAGAGGTCCCAGTGGCCGCTCGGCAGCGGTTGGGCCAGCTCCTCCAGCGGCAGCGCCGGGCGCCGGCGAGCCGCCAGGGGCCGACTGGGTAGCGGGTTGTCGATCAGCTCCTGCTGGCCGCGCGACCTTGATCGCCAGAAATCAAACATCCAGAGCCTCAGAGCAGGACGCTGGCGGTGCCGCTGAGCACATCAGGCAGGCGCGGCACCGTGCCGATTCCCGGCAGCGTCAGCAGCGGCACGATGGGCGTGGTGGCGTAGGGATAGCTGACGCACACCTGGATGCGCGTGTACTGGCGACCCGAGACCGTTTCTGTCACCGGCGTCGCCATGAACTCGCCGTTGTAACAGCCGTTGCGCCAGCTTGCCGGCATCCAGCTCAGGCGCTGCGTCACCGCCCGGTCCACGGCGGACTTCAAGGCAGCGTTGTAGTTCGGCACCTGCGGGTTCACCGAAACGGCAAGACGCGCGCCGGCCGCCGCGGCATCGTTGAACGACTGCAGCATCAGCAGCGGCACGCAATAGCCGAGCAGGCCGTAGAGCACCGCGAAGAACAGCACGAATACGCCGGCAAACTCGATGGCCATCGCGCCTCGCTGCCCGCCACGCCCGCCGACTCCGTTCATGCGCAATACTCCCAGGCCAACTTCCAGCTTGAATGATCGTTCAACTTATCGGCGCGGCAAAACTTTACTGAAGATACTCGCCGTCGGATAAATTCCACTACCGAGCAATACTAGGCGCTCTTGCTGAATTCGCCCTCCTGCTGAGCAGAGTAACGTTACGAGCCAAATTCGATTGCTTATGGCTTGAATTGCAATATAGCGCTGGAATAGCCGATACCTTAAAACTCCACACAGCGCTTCGAATTCGCCGAACGAGACAAGGAAACGCTCGATGCTGTTCAAACTCTGCCTGCTGGGCTGGTTCGCGGTGTGTGCCTATCAGGACCTCACACGGTTGCGTGTGAGCAACTGGCTGACCCTCGGCGGGGCGCTGGCGGCCCTGCTGTTCCTGATGCTCGAGGGGCATACGCTGACCGGCTTCACGCCACTTGCCGCAGCAGTGGCGGCGCTGCTCGCAGCGCTGCTCACGGTGCCGGGCTACTGGCTGGGGAAGCTGGGTGCAGCCGATGTGAAACTGCTGGTCGCCCTGGCCCTGGCCAGTGATCCGCTGACGCTGCTGTACACCCTGGCGCTGGCCTGCCTGTTCTGCGTGGGGCTGATGTTCGCCAGCAAACTTTTGATTGATTCGGACAAAGTACCGGTTAATTGCAAATCGCAATTAGCCCGTCTGCGACCGTCAAAGTTCAAGTCATTCCCCTTCATCTTTGCGCTATTCGCCGGTCTTCTGACGACCCTGTCGTTCGTCCATTAAAATTGAATCCGACAATTGGCAGAATCCAAACTTAACGACTATATGCTAAGGGTTAATACCACCTATCGCCTGATGGGACGATTCGGCTGCGGTTATTGAACAGCCGGACGATAAAAACAATGGAAGTATTCTTTCAAGGAGCGTGCAGTCATGGACAAAACGGCCAATCGCCGTTTCAGCGTGCTGGTCATCGATGACGAGCCTCAAGTCACCAGCGAGCTTTCCGAGTTGCTGGAGAACAGCGGCTACCGCTGCGTAATCAGCGACAGCAAGGACAGCGCCCTGCAGAAATTCCGCGATGACACCTCGATCGGCCTGGTGATCTGCGACCTGGGCCTGGGTCGCGACAATGGCATCCGCGTGGTCGAGGCGCTCAAGGACCTGGCCGGCTCGACGCGGTTCTTCGAGACCATCATCCTCACCGGCCAGCAGGGCAGCCAGGAAGTGATCGAGGCCATGCGCGTGGGTGTCGCCGATTACTATCAGAAGCCGGTGGCGCCGATGGACCTGCTCAAGGGTCTGGAGCGCCTGGAAGCCCGCCTGCACGAACGCATCCGCAGCCAGCTCAGCCTGAGCCATGTGAACCAGCGCCTGGAGTACCTTGCCGAATCGCTCAACTCGATCTCGCGGGATATCCACAAGATCAAGTACGAGGTCCATGGCAGCGGCCAGCCGGCCAGCAGTGGCGCGCTCAAGCAGGAACAGCCCGAGCCGGCCGCCAGCGGCGCGCCGAGCAACGCGGAGCAGATGACACCGGTGGTCAACAACCCGCTGTTCAACAAGCTCTCGCCGCGTCAGCAGGCGGTGGCGCGCCTGGTGAGCAAGGGGCTGACCAACTACCAGATCGCCTACGACCTGGGCATCACCGAGAACACCGTGAAGCTCTATGTCTCCCAGGTGCTGCGGCTGATGCACATGCACAACCGCACCCAGCTCGCCCTCGCCA
>NZ_JAOCBT010000018.1:0-140567 GCF_029840045.1 Pseudomonas sp. GD03903
ACTGGCGGCGCTGTGCTCGAATCACATTCCGGATTATCGGAACCTGATCACTGCCTACAGCACCCTGACTGCTGGCAAGTAAAAGCTCGCTGAAATGAAAAAACCGGAGCTTCGGAAGATGCTCCGGTTTTTCTTTGCTCGGCTCCTGTAGGAGCGAGCTTGCTCGCGAACATGCCGTGGCACGGTGCCTGTTCGTAGGAGCGGACTCCGTCCGCGATGTGCCCGCCTCGCGCCTTGGCTTCCTGCGTCGCTTCGGCGTGCGCTCGGACTTCTCGTTTCGCCCCCTCGGGCGAGTTACTTCTTTCAAACGCCAAAGAAGTAACCAAGAAGGCTTGCCCCGGACATCCGGTTTTTCGCTTAGGCGAAAAATTCCCTCGTTGAACCGAAGTTTCAGGGGCACGCCACGACGGGCCATCCCTGGCCCATCGTGGCTCTCGCGACATCCATGTCGCTCAACCCCTGAAACTTCAATTCAACGAGGCCTCCTGAACGGGGCATTCGGCGCGTGCGGATGTTTCTCTGGAAGACTTATCGAGCCAAAGCCAAAGCCAAAGCCAAAGCCAAAGCCAAAGCCAAAGCCAAAGCCAAAGCCAAAGCCAAAGCCAAAGCCAAAGCTGTGCGGATACGTTCTCCGCAGAAGCGGCTTTCCTTTGTCTCCAGGGTTTCCATCCACCTCGAAGTCACGGCGGAGCACGAACGTAGGATGGCGTGGAGCGCAGCGATACCCATCAATGCCCACGCACCGACAGCATGGCCATCGCAATCTCGCGGAGCGCCGCCCGACCCATCCGACAAATCCATTGCCGAGCGGCGGCAGAGTGCGATTCGCGAGCAAGCTCGCTCCTACAAAGTTGCCGGCTTCGGCCCGGTCCCGGCTCTCGCTTTGGCTTTTGTGAGTTTTCCAGAGAAACAGCCGCACGCGCCGAGTGCCCCTTTCAGGAGGCCGAAGGTGATCGGAGTTTCAGGGGTTGAGCGACATGGATGTCGCGAGAGCGGCGATGGGCCAGGGATGGCCCTTCGCGGGGGGACGCCTAGTTCGGGCCCCTGAAACTCCGAAGAACCGAGGGTACTTTTCGCGAAGCGAAAAGCCGGATGTAGGGGCGAGACCTTTTGGTTCCTTTTGGGGCGTTTGCCAAAAGGGACTCGCCCGAGGGGGCGAAACACAAAGTCCGAGCGCACGCCGAAGCGACGTTGAACACCTAACCACAGGCAAACACATCGCGGACAAAGTCCGCTCCTACGGCAGATCAGCGCAGCGACGGGGCGAGCAGAGCGATGGGTATCGCTCCGCTCCACACCATCCTACGCACCACCCTCCAGCCGGGCACTCAGCTCCGGCCACTGCCGATACGGCACCCACAACACCCCTTGCCACTTCAACACCGACAGCGACTCCGTCGGCCCGCGCAGCATTTCCCGGCGCGGTTCGCCCAGGTCGGTGCGGTGCTGGTCGCGCAACGTCGGAATCACCTGCTGCGACAACCACTGCCGTACGCTGCGATTCTCCGGATGGAAGTAGTGGATCAACGCGGCATAGACGCCCGATTCGCTGATCAGCAGCTCATCGACGTATTCGCCATTGCCATCGCGCACCCAGGCACGGCGGAACTGATCGTCGTCCAGGTTGCGCTCCACGCGCTCGGCCAGATAGGGCGAACCGATCAGCCGGCCCAGGTCGTGGGCGCAGAACCAGCACTGGTCTTCCAGCAGCGCGGCGCGCAGCAGGCGCTTGTGGCGGACGAATTCGGTGGGGATCAGGACCTCTTCAGACATGGCTCACCTCCGGGAAGGAGGTCGAAGAGGGCGGGTACAGCGAAGCGCCTTCGGGATGAAGGCTGGGGGTGGAAGGCATATCCATTACCTCTGGTCGCTTCTTAGGGCGTAATTGGAGTCGGGAGCTAAGAAACCCACCAGAGACGGGCCGGACGTATTCCCCTTGCGGGTCTTGTATTAGCCCACTCCCGACAGCGCGAGTGCCTTTCTTGCGGACGTAGTAAGACCTACGGGTGCAAAAAAGCCGCAAAAGCTATCGGGTGCGGTGGACCGCTCTGGTTTAAGGCGTTTCTTAGGCGCCGATCGTGAGACTACAAAAAATAAGCTAAATGGTCAATTTATACTTGGTCGACTTCTTAGAAGTCTAAGGAGCACTCTTCAAGTGAGATGTTTTTTATTTTTTCACATAGTTCAAAGTGAAGTGCCTTGAAGTTGTTGTCAATAAATGTGCGCGCGCGAGGGAGTTTTCCTTTGGCTTTTAGATATTCATAAAATGGCATCTGAAGATGAGTGTTCTTAAATTCTTCGGATGTCTTCGATATGCCGGGGTTTTTATTGGACATATTGATTAGTTGGGTTGAAAGTTCGTCGTCAATAGATAGTTTCATTCCTGAGGTGACTATTAGTCCGCCTAGTATACGGCTCATAATTTGGTCGCCGGCGTATTGAGATGGAATATTTTGAAGTGTAAAGTGAGGACCGTAATTTGGGTCTTCCTTTGGGAATACTATTGCAAGGTCTTCAAGGAAGAGTCTTGTTTGGCTTTCGCTCATGGGCTTCCAAGCGGTAGAGGAGTCGATGTCATATCTATTTAGTGTTTCGCTCATGCTGGGTATGTAGAGGAATTTTGTATACCTGTATGTGTCGATTTGTTGAAGGAATCTAATTTCTTGTCGCCACTTATAATGTTGGGAGTAGATCATGGCTGAATAGAAAACCGCAGAAGTTTCCTCTGGCCGGCTTCTGATGTAGCTTGCAGCATAGAATTCTTGTACGCTTTTGTGGATGAAGTGATAGGTGTATCCTTCTTCTAGTATTAGGTTTGATACTTTTGTTATATCCTTTATGAAGTCAAGTGTGTCGCAGGTTGTGGCAGTTAATTTGAAGGCCTGCTCGGCGGCGGAGTGCATTTCTATTTGCTGAATTGTTGAAAGCTCTTTTTTCCTGGTTACGTAGCAGAATGCTTCAAAAACTTGTTGTAATTTTCTTTCGTTTAAATCAGTGGCCCTTTCTCTTATGTATCCTGGTTTCGACTTGTCATGGCGAGATAGAAGGACTAAGAATAAGTTTTCATAAAAATCCGCTAGTTGCTCCGGGATCTTGTTTTCGGCTCGATAAACTAACACTAACAGTGTTACCATTAGTGGGGTTGTGAGTAGTTCCTTAATGTTGCTCGGGCTTCTTTTTATTGCTTCTGATAGTTCGGTGCACTTTTCTTTGTTGTTGCTTATTTTTGAGAGAAAGTCCGGTATTTCCTCTTGTTGGAGTGGTGATAGTTTGTAAACTCTGAAGTAAGGAGATCGCTCTATTCCGCTGTCCGGACGCGAGGATATAACTATCTTTAGTTCGGGGTATTTTTCGGAGAGCCCTTCAATTTCATTGATTATTTTGCTTACTTTTTCGCTTGAAATTTCGTCAAATCCATCAAGTAAAAGTACAATCTTTCCAGATGAATACAAGAAGTCGACGGACTCTTGGGATGTGTTGAATCCAAAGTTATCAAGAGACTTTCTGATGTGTAGGTCTAAGGTTTCTCCCGGCTCAATTCTTCTTAGCTCAAAGAATACAGGTATTCTTGATCCGATCCTTATCTCTTGGTAGCTCAGGTAGCGGAGAAATATGGACTTACCTTGGCCAACTATCCCTTGAATGACAATGTTGGTTTCTTCAGGTAGTTTTTTAATGGAATTTATGTTTGTGCGAACTCCATCAATTATAAGGCTTGATGGGTAGTAGAATGATTTTAGGCTGACCTCTTTGTCTATCTGCCATATTGTTTTTACTTTGTGGGTTGCGGAAATTGTTCTATGAATTTTGTTTATGTTCGCTGTTGTTTTTACTTTAAGTAATTGGGATTTGAATCGGTCCTTTCCAAGCTCGTATAGATCGTTTATCGGTTTGCTAAGTATTTTTGCTGCTGCAGATAGCTCAATGGCTGCCATTTTTACTCCTAATAAAAAGCCCCGCACTAGGCGGGGCTTTTCGCTTTCTAATCACTGCCCCAAAAATCCATTTCGGTCTACAGCGTTTCTAATGGTCTTGACTTGCGGTCTTGCTACTACTTCCGTCAGTCCCAGCTCAGCGCGCCGCCGGTCTGGTACTCGATCACGCGGGTCTCGAAGAAGTTCTTTTCCTTCTTCAGGTCCATGATTTCGCTCATCCACGGGAACGGGTTGCTGGTGCCCGGGTATTCCTCTTTGAGGCCGATCTGGGTCAGGCGGCGGTTGGCGATGAACTTGAGGTAGTCCTCCATCATCGCCGCGTTCATGCCCAGTACGCCGCGCGGCATGGTGTCGCGTGCGTATTCGATCTCCAGCTGGGTGCCCTGGAGGATCATCTGGGTGGCCTCGTCCTTCATCTGGGCATCCCACAGGTGCGGGTTTTCGATCTTGATCTGGTTGATCACGTCGATGCCGAAGTTCAGGTGCATGGATTCGTCGCGCAGGATGTATTGGAACTGCTCGGCGGTGCCGGTCATCTTGTTGCGGCGGCCCATGGAGAGGATCTGGGTGAAGCCGCAGTAGAAGAAGATGCCTTCCAGGACGCAGTAGTAGGCGATCAGGTTGCGCAGGAACTGGCGGTCGGTTTCCGGGGTGCCGGTTTCGAACTTCGGATCGGAGATCGAGCGGGTGTACTTCAGGCCCCAGGAGGCTTTCTTCGCGACCGAAGGAATCTCGTGGTACATGTTGAAGATTTCGCCTTCATCCATGCCGAGGGATTCGATGCAGTACTGGTAGGCGTGGGTGTGGATCGCTTCCTCGAAGGCCTGGCGCAGGATGTACTGGCGGCACTCGGGGTTGGTGATCAGGCGGTACACGGCCAGCACCAGGTTGTTGGCAACCAGGGAGTCGGCGGTGGAGAAGAAGCCGAGGTTGCGCATGACGATGCGGCGCTCGTCTTCGCTGAGGCCGTCCTTGCTCTTCCACAGGGCAATGTCGGCGTTCATGTTCACTTCCTGGGGCATCCAGTGGTTGGCGCAACCATCCAGATACTTCTGCCAGGCCCAGTCGTACTTGAAGGGTACGAGCTGGTTGAGGTCGGCGCGGGCGTTGATCATCTGCTTGTCGCCGACTTGTACGCGGGCGGCGGAGCCTTCGAGATCGTCCAGGCCTTCCTGGATGTCCAGGGCGTCGAGGGCCTGCTTGGCGCGGGCGACGGCGTCGGAGTCGTTGGCGGATACGGCGCGCGCTTCTTCGACGGAGCCTGCGGCGTCGGCGTCGAGTTTGTCAGCGTTCTGCGCGGCGGCCTGGGCGACGGCCGGGGCGGCCTTGGCTTCGGTGGCGTCTTCTTTGTCGAATTCGTCCCAGCTCAGCATGGGCTTCCTCTCCTGGTTCTGTGGGCTGCTCTGTGGCGGCCTGATGTCTGATGGCGTGGTGTGCACGCTAAGAGCTTATGCGTCTTCCGCTGGCGAATCATCGCGGGCGGAGGAGGCTGTTGTTCTGCGGGAGCGGGGCCTTAAGAGCCCCTCACCCTAGCCCTCTCCCAGAGGGAGAGGGGACTTTGAAACTCCGCAGTTCTGGCGGTGCCTCGGAGCGAGGCCGCGCTAGGCGCCTGGTAGGTCGGAGCCCCTGAGCGTACGACTGTACGTGATGGGGGCCGACCTGCCGGGCAACGACGCGCGGACCGTTCCGAGGACCGCTTACTCCATTACTGGCAGGCTTCGCAGTCCGGATTGTCGATGGAGCAAGCTTGCGGAACCGGAGCCGGTTGCGGCTCGGCGGCTGCGGCTTGCAGGCCATCGTTGCCACCCGCGGACACGGCGTTCAGCTTGCCGGTGTTGATGGTGGACTTCTCGGTGCTGGTGGCGGCCAGGGCACGGAGGTAGTAGGTGGTTTTCAGGCCACGGAACCACGCCATGCGGTAGGTCACGTCCAGTTTCTTGCCCGAGGCGCCGGCGATGTAGAGGTTCAGGGACTGGGCCTGATCGATCCACTTCTGGCGGCGGCTGGCGGCGTCGACGATCCACTTGGTCTCGACTTCGAAGGCGGTGGCGTACAGGTCTTTCAGGTCTTGCGGGATGCGCTCGATCTGCTGCACGGAGCCGTCGTAGTACTTCAGGTCGTTGACCATGACCGGGTCCCACAGGCCGCGCGCCTTGAGGTCGCGAACCAGGTAGGGGTTGATCACGGTGAACTCGCCGGAGAGGTTCGATTTCACGTACAGGTTCTGGTAGGTCGGCTCGATGGACTGCGATACGCCGGTGATGTTGGCGATGGTCGCGGTCGGCGCGATGGCCATGATGTTCGAGTTACGGATGCCTTTCTGTACGCGAGCACGTACCGGAGCCCAGTCGAGGGATTCGGTCAGGTCGACGTCGATGTACTTCTGGCCACGGGCTTCGATGAGGATCTGCTGCGAGTCCAGCGGCAGGATGCCCTTGGACCACAGGGAGCCGTCGAAGGTCTCGTAGGCGCCACGCTCGTCGGCCAGGTCACAGGAAGCCTGGATGGCAAAGTAGCTCACCGCTTCCATGGACTTGTCGGCGAACTCGATGGCAGCGTCCGAGCCGTAGGCGATGTGCTGCAGGTACAGCGCGTCCTGGAAGCCCATGATGCCCAGGCCTACCGGGCGGTGCTTGAGGTTCGAGTTGCGAGCCTGCGGGACCGAGTAGTAGTTGATGTCGATAACGTTATCGAGCATGCGCACGGCGGTCTTCACGGTCTTCTCGAGCTTGGCGGTGTCCAGCTTGCCGTCGACGATGTGGTTGACCAGGTTGATCGAGCCCAGGTTGCAGACCGCGATCTCGTCCTTGTTGGTGTTCAGGGTGATCTCGGTGCACAGGTTCGAGCTGTGCACGACGCCCACGTGCTGCTGCGGGCTGCGCAGGTTGCACGGGTCCTTGAAGGTCAGCCACGGGTGGCCGGTCTCGAAGAGCATGGAGAGCATCTTGCGCCACAGGTCTTTGGCCTGGACGACCTTGAACACCTTGATCTTGTTGTACTCGGTCAGGGCTTCGTAATACTCGTAGCGCTCTTCGAAGGCCTTGCCGGTCAGATCGTGCAGGTCCGGTACTTCGGACGGGGAGAACAGGGTCCACTTGCCGTCGTCGAAGACGCGCTTCATGAACAGGTCCGGAATCCAGTTCGCGGTGTTCATGTCGTGGGTACGGCGACGGTCGTCACCGGTGTTCTTGCGCAGCTCGAGGAATTCCTCGATGTCCAGGTGCCAGGTTTCCAGGTAGGCGCAGACGGCGCCCTTGCGCTTGCCACCCTGGTTCACGGCGACGGCGGTGTCGTTCACCACTTTCAGGAAGGGGACGACGCCCTGGGACTTGCCGTTGGTGCCCTTGATGTAGGAGCCCAGTGCGCGCACCGGAGTCCAGTCGTTGCCCAGGCCACCGGCGAATTTCGACAGCATGGCGTTGTCGTGGATCGCGTTGTAGATGCCCGACAGGTCATCCGGCACGGTGGTCAGGTAGCAGGAGGACAGCTGCGGACGCAGGGTGCCGGCGTTGAACAGGGTCGGGGTCGACGACATGTAGTCGAACGACGAGAGCAAGTTGTAGAACTCGATGGCGCGAGCTTCACGATCCTTCTCTTCGATGGCCAGGCCCATGGCCACGCGCATGAAGAAGACCTGCGGCAGTTCGAAACGGATGCCGTCCTTGTGGATGAAGTAGCGGTCGTACAGGGTCTGCAGGCCGAGGTAGGTGAACTGCTGGTCGCGCTCGTGGTTGATCGCGGCGCCCAGCTTGGCCAGGTCGTAGCCTTTGAGCTTGCTGTCGATCAGCTCGAACTCGGAGCCCTTCTCGACGTAGGCGGCCAGGGCCTTGGCGTAGAGGTCGGCCATCTCGTGGTGAGTGGCGCTCTCGGCGACGCCGAGGAAGCCCAGCGCTTCGGCGCGCAGGGTGTCCATCAGCAGGCGGGCGGTGACGTAGGAGTAGTTCGGCTCGCGCTCGACCAGGGTACGGGCGGTCATCACCAGGGCGGTGTTGACGTCCTTCTCGGCGACGCCGTCGTACAGGTTCTTCAGGGTTTCGCGTTCGATCAGGCTGCCATCGACTTCGGCCAGGCCTTCGCAGGCTTCGCGGATGATGGTCTGCAGGCGGCCCATGTCCAGCGGCTGGGTGCTGCCGTCGGCTTTGGTGATGCGGATGCTCGGGTGCGGCTGGGCGATGTCGCTGGCGTTGCCGGCGGTCTTGCGCTCGTTGGCGCGGGCTTCGCGGTAGATCACGTAGTCGCGGGCGACTTTCTGCTCGCCGGCGCGCATCAGGGACAGTTCGACCTGGTCCTGGATTTCTTCGATGTGGATGGTGCCACCGGAGGGCATGCGGCGCTTGAAGGTCGCGGTGACCTGCTCGGTCAGGCGGCGCACGGTCTCATGGATGCGCGACGAGGCGGCGGCAGTGCCGCCTTCCACGGCGAGGAACGCCTTGGTAATGGCTACGGTGATCTTGTCATCGGTGTAGGGAACTACGGTGCCGTTGCGCTTGATCACACGCAGCTGGCCGGGCGCAGTGGCGGCCAGATCCTGTGCGGATTCGGCGGCCTGCGGCGCGTTGGCCTGCGGGTTCTCGCGAGTGGTGTCGATTTGCATGGGTGGTTGTCTCCACGTTCTCGTAATGGGTTTGTTGCCGACGCCAGGGGCGCCATTCTCAGAAACAAAGAGCAAAAAGAGCGGTGGCTCGCGGGTGCAGCCGCAAGCTGGAATTCTTCTGGAACAGGGGGAATGACCCGAAGCGCCTCCCTGGCCCAACTCGGGTGCCGGCTTTACGGGCCGGGACCACAATACCTAGTGGTGTTGAACGTTACGTTGCAACACCCGTACCGCATTTCCATCGACATGAATCGCTCCTTGCGGGCAGGGCCGCGTGGCACATCAGTACGTCTGGAATACGTTGTGGTGGAACCGGAGGAGCCGTGGAACAGGCTCGGGATTTCGACTTTCTTCTTGTGTCCGGTTCGTAGTGGCAACCCCAAGATGTAGGGGTATACCGCAACGGGGATACAAGATAATGCGCTATGGGGGTGTTTGCAAGGCGGGGCGTCGGGGAAAAGCTGTGGATAAAATGTGCATGAAATGTGGGTGAAGCGGGGTAACTCGCGCTATCCCTGATGCTGTCTGCCTTTCACCGTTCGTCGTAGTTGGTGAGAGATTTTTCATACGCGTCAGGGGCGCTGCGCGGGGAGGAACACTACCACAAGATGTAGTGTTTCTGTCGCAGCAGCCCTTGACCTTTTCGCGCAATGCCTGCTTACGCCGCTGGCGTGCCGCAGGGCTGGCAATCTGGCTACAATGCCGGCCGCTTTTGCGGGCTCTCTAGTTACTCTCTATTAGTAAGGATGCCCGCGCTCGCTTATGGCGCATCAGGAGGCAAGGTGGAACAAGAAGCGCGCATTCTCATCGTCGAGGACGACCAGCGACTGGCCGAGCTGACCCAGGATTACCTGGAGAGCAACGGCCTGGCGGTGTCCATCGAGTCCCATGGCGGCAAGGCGGTGGAGCGGGTGCTGGCCGAGCGGCCGGACCTGGTGGTGCTCGACCTGATGCTGCCGGGCGAGGATGGGCTGTCCATCTGCAAGCGCCTGCGCCCGGACTACGATGGGCCGATCCTGATGCTCACCGCGCGCACCGACGACATGGACCAGGTGCAGGGCCTGGAGATGGGCGCCGACGACTACGTGTGCAAGCCGGTGCGCCCACGCGTGCTGCTGGCGCGCATCCGCGCCCTGCTGCGGCGCAGCGAGCCGGCCGAGGCCGTACCGGCCGTTGCCGGCAAGCGCCTGACCTTCGGCAAGCTGGTGATCGACAATGCCATGCGCGAGGCCTGGCTGGACGAGCAGACCATCGAGTTGACCAGCGCCGAGTTCGACCTGCTCTGGCTGCTGGCGGCCAATGCCGGGCGCATCCTCTCCCGCGAGGAAATCTTCAACTCCCTGCGCGGCATCGAGTACGACGGCCAGGACCGCTCCATCGACGTGCGCATCTCGCGCATCCGCCCGAAGATCGGCGACGACCCGATGCACCCGCGCCTGATCAAGACGGTGCGCAGCAAGGGCTACCTGTTCGTCGGGGAGCTCTGAGCCGTGAGCGCCGTGCCACCGTTCCCCGAGCTGCACGGCGAGCGCTTCCGCCTGCGCGCCTTCACCGATGCCGACCAGCCGGCGGTATTCCGCGCGCTGTCGCATCCCGAGGTGATCCGCTACTACGGCGTCTCCTACACGACGCTGGAGGCCACCCGCGAGCAGATGGAGTGGTTCGCGCGCCTGCATAAGGAAGGCAGTGGTATCTGGTGGGCAATCTGCCGGCCGGAAGCGCCGGAAGAAATCGTCGGCGGTTGCGGCTTCAATAACTGGCAGCAGGAACATCGCTGCCTGGAGCTGGGCTACTGGCTGCTGCCCGAGCACTGGCGGCAGGGCGTGATGAGCGAATGCCTGCCGCTGATCTGCCGCCACGCCTTCCGCGACATGCACGTGCACCGCATCGAGGCCGAGGTGGAGTCGGAGAACCTCGCCAGCGGCCGCTTGCTGCTGCGCCAGGGGTTCATGCTGGAGGGGCGGCGCCGCGAGTGCGAGGTGAAGGACGGCGCGTTCGTCAGCCTGGATTACTACGGGTTGCTCAATGCTGGGGAGGCCGGGTGAGTATTGCGCTCGGGCTGGCCCTCACCCCAGCCCTCTCCCGGGGGGAGAGGGGGCCGTCCGTGCTGGCTGCCGGTTCGCTCTTGTTGTAGCGCCGCGCGAAATTCGTCGCCCTGAAGCGCGGTAAACCTAGCGCGGCGTTCCTTTCATTGGTGGAAAAGGAATTTCAGAATAGCCCGGCGGGTTCCGCCTGGATATCCCAGCTGAAGATCAGCACCTCCCTCGCATCACTTCCCTTGCCACCGCCGACCGTGTACCGGATGTCCGTCGACTCGATGTGGTAATCGGCAAAGCAGCTCCGGATATCCGGGTGGTCGTTCAGGCTGATGATCGCCTTACCCTTCAAGGTCTTCAGCATGAGGGCCATCTCCAGGTACTGCTCGAAGCCGAACGGCACGCCGTAGCCCTCTGTCTCCCAGTACGGCGGATCCATGTAGAACAGGGTGTGCTCGCGATCGTAGCGCTTCAGGCAGTCCTGCCAGGTCAGATGTTCGATATAGGTGCTGCTCAAGCGCAAATGAGCGGCTGAGAGCGCCTCCTCGATCCGTAGCAGGTTGAGGCCTGGCGGCTGCGTGGTCGCAGTGCCGTAGCTTTGGCCATCCACACGGCCACCGAAGGCGCTCTGCTGCAGGTAGTAGAAGCGCGCCGCGCGCTGGATATCCGTCAGGGTCTCCACGCGCGTTTCCTGCAGCCACTTGAAGACCTGGCGCGAGCTGAGAGCCCATTTGAACTGGCGGACGAACTCTTCCAGGTGGTGTTGGACGACTCGGTACAGATTGACCAGGTCGCCGTTGACGTCGTTCAGGACTTCCACCTCGGCCGGTACCGGCCGGAGGAAGAACAGAGCCGCCCCTCCTGCGAACGGCTCAACGTAGCAGGAGTGGCGAGGGAACAGCGGGAAGATGCGGTCGGCGAGCCGACGTTTGCCCCCTATCCAGGGGATGATGGGTTGGGCGGACATGATGCCTCCTGGCGGCATGGGGCGCTCTGTGGCGCTAGCAGGAGGCTCTCGGCCTTCAGATGGTTCAAGGTGCCGCAGCGCGGGCACTTGATCTGGAGCTGGTCGTATTGGCCCGCTCGGGCCAGTAGGCGGTTGCAGCCGCCACAACGTATCTCTTTCATCCTCTGCAAAGCCTTTTCAATTTTGGTAGGCTCGCCCGGCTCTCGAGAGCAGGGGGGCCTTGGCCGGCTTGCAGGTATCCGCTGCTGGTTGGCACCTGGTTCATGTGTTGCTGCACACGAACCAGGTGCCCCTCTTTATGTCCTGAAGACTTCCTGGTTGTAACGCTGCAGGCTGTTGATCCCGCCTCGGACCGTCCAGGCCTCAATACGCAGCCGATTGTTCAACCTCGCCTTGTTCAACTGGTCCTTCACTGCATTCCAATAGGCGACGGCCCGCGCATCGCTGATCCCCTTGTCGAAGATAGCTACGCTCGCGATCGCGGCGCTGGTGGCGTTGCCCCACGGCGACTCGCCGATGTAGTTGACGGTCCGGGTGATGTTCGTGGGCAGGCTGGCGAGGGTCGCGGTGGCTACCACCACGCCATTCACCCACAGCTTGGCAACCCGATCCGAGCCCATGGTGATGCCGACCAGGTTCCATTTGTTCTGGACGACGGCGCCACCATTAATTGAAGGCCCCTGCGTACTTCCGGCGAACCAGCCGAAGTAGAGACCTGCTGCCGCACCAAACCTGGAGAAGGTGACGTTGTTGCTGGACTGGCCATTGCTGAGGTCCAGGATCCGCTCATATGAGTTCTGCGAGTTGGGCAGCCAAAGGGCAAACAGGCTGATGCCATTCGACCAGTTGGCGAGCCCCGACGGCATGGTTACCCGCCCGGAGCTCTGGAATCGCCCGCTCTGCACACCGAGGTACTTCTGGGCGAAGGCCCCGGCGACCCACGTTCCGTTGCGGCTGTTGCCACTAGAATCGACCGCCACGGTATTGGGCGAGCCTGATGCACCACTGCCGCTATCCAGCTTGTAGTAGGAGTACGGAGCGTCAGCCAGGATCGCAGCATCCAATCCAGCGAGGTCCACGTCCAGCGTAAGGCCAGAGGCGGCAGACTCGTCGGACTCCGACCAGCTCCAGGACGTACCCGTAAGCCCTGTCAGCGATTGAATGAGCGTATCGGTCTCGCCGTAAACGTTAAGACTGGTGGTAGCCCCCGCCTCCAGGGTGATGCTCCCAACCGCGTGATCGATCAACTGGTCGGCCTGGCTGAGGCGGTTGCGGTTCGCCCAGGTCACCGACAAGGGCCCCGTAATCGACGAGTCACCCACTGACTTGCCGTTAATCCGGAAAAGACCAGGCGCATACGGTCGGCCCTGGCGACCAACGAAGGTGAGGCTGTCGATGCCGGCCAGGGCCGGATCGAGCTGGCCGATACTGGTGTTCGTTAGCAGCCTCGCCTGAAGCGTGGTGCCCTGGGTGTAGGAAGTCTCATCGACCGCCTCGAAGCTGTCATAGAACCAGATCCGGGCCCCAGCAGCGTGTGCCGCCGGCAGGGTATCGGCGCAGCCGCGCGCCAGGGTCAGCACCGCCGTGGTGTAGTTCACCGCGTCGACCCGAACGATCTCGTCGTCGACCATGGCCGCCATGCCAACGGTGATGTCTTCGAGGCGGCTGTAGTTGCTCAGGGTTACGACCGATGGGCCTGGGGCCTGGGGCAGGAGAGCGGCCAGCTGGCCGGTCGGACTCCAGTCGGCAACGCCGCGATCCACGAAGGAGCCGGTGGCGCCGACACGATCGGTCATGGAATAGCTCATCGACATCGAGGTGGGTGCCTCGGCGATTGCGGCCAGCCAGGCCTGAGTGGGGCCGATGCTGGCCAGGTTTGCCGGGTCAACCACGCCAGCAAGCTCGCGGTACGGAACCTCGAACAGACGGCGCGTGATCACTGCTCTAGGCTCACGGTCCGGTGGCAGCCAGCCCACCGGCGGCACGGCTATATATGACGCAACGGGCAGGCCGAAGACGTCCTGGAGCGCGGTGATGGTGATCCGGCCATCGGTGAGCGTGCCATCCTCGAACCGGCCCACACGGACGATCACCTCACCAATGCCGCGCTTCAGAGAACGAATGCGGAAAGGCTGACCAGGGTTCAGGTCGCGGCCGCGGCGATCGAGCACGACCTTATATCGCTTCAGCCCGGAGGTGGCGATGCGCAGGTCACGCTGCAGAAGCCTGCCAGCGATTTCACCAGTCGGGGCGCCTGGATAGTCCTTGGCTTCAACGGTCTGCCCGCCATCGCGGGCGGCCACTGCACTGTTCACGCCCTTGACCTGCTTGGACTTCCCGTCGATCGCGTCGACGTACTTGACCACCATGATGCTCGGTACCGAGCTGCCGTCGTTGCTGCTGGCCTCGTCTCTGGTGATCTCCAGTAGACCTGAGTCCTCATCGAACAACGGCAGGCTGGTGACGTCGTAGTCGTCTCGCAGTAGACGGATGCTGATCAACGCCTGGCGGCGGTCGAGATAGACCTCGGCGCTGATATGGGCCAGGACGCTATCACGGAAGGTCTTGAACGTGTCCGAGCGCTTCCACTCCAGGCACAGCCCGAGCTGCTCGTCGTACAGCTTGTCGGCGGCGGCCCGCCAGGCTGCGTCATCCATGCGGGTGCGCGGCAGGCCGCGGAACCGGCTGCCGGTGTACATCAGATAGAGAATGTGGGCGGGGTTCATGGCCTTGATCTTGCCGTCGGCCAGCCAAATGAATTGCTTCTCCGGATACCAGGCGGCGCCGTTGTCCCACAGACGATTCCCGCCACGGCGCAAAATTTTCCAGGGCTTCGGGTAAGGGTTCATGGAAGTGACCAGGCCGGAATAAAAAGCTGTGGTGATTCCCCGGAAGCCTGGCACGACACCGCCCAGCATTGAGACCAGCTTCGCTACTGGCGCCTGGTCCTCTTCGCCGAACATCACGTCCAGCGTACCGTCCAGACCGCCTTCGCCTTTGTCACCGCCGAACAGGTTCGGCGCATTGATGCGGATCTGCCCGTTGGCGGTGATAGAGCCCTTCCAGGCTGTCTTGTCGCTCGCTTGGATCTCGCAGATCTCATCCAGCGGCAGGCCGAGACCGAAATGGATGTCAAAGGAGTAGCGATAGCCTACGGTCTGAGCCTTGTTCTTAGTTCCCATCACCACACTCCCGCGCATGCTCGACGACGTAGATGGCCAGCGCATCGCCTGTGGCGATGAGCAACTCCTCGGCGATGCCGTTCTGAACGAAGTCCAGCCAGTCGAGATCGTGCTCGGCGAAGAACTCTCGTGCTTGGCGGTGGCAGAAGCCTTGGCGGCCGTTCCAAGTGGGCACTGAGTGCAGGTGCTGGATAGTCACGATCACTTCTTCGACCCCTCGGTGCGGATCGCCTTGGTTCGGTAGCGCCCGACCGTCAGGACAAACCAGCCCTCGGTCCAGCATTGACCGAACACCGCGCCCTTGCTTTCGCCTTCCTCGCAGAGCGGAAAGTCGATGTCCTCGAAGGCCGTGGGCTTGGGGGCCTTGGGCTTGGGGGCCAGTGCCGTACTGAGTACGTAGCACGCGACCATAATTACGAGTTGAACCCACATGGTTTACCTCACCAAACCTGGTTGCCGTCAAAGGGAGATTCGCCCTGCAGATAGGGCTCCCCCCGGAAGTTGTCCTTGTTGCCGAACTTGCCCTGGCAGGTGCTGATCAGCCCGTTGCAGCCTGGATATAGACGCAGTGCGCCAGATGAAGGCATGCCGGAGGTGCCACCGAGCATCACCAGTTGATCGCTGGTATGCAGTTCTACATGGCGGCGGTTGTAGTTGCCGCTACCCATCGCCCACTCCACGTAACCTCCCGTGAACCATCCATCTGGATAAGCTCCGGCAGCCCCAGCCGTAACTGCGGAGCCGGTCATGCCCTGAATCTGACCGACGACCAGGTAGTTGCTCAGCGCGACCTTGCAGCGACCGTCGCCCAGGACAGCGAGGCAGGTTTTGGAGTAGGTCTCGGTCAGGCCAGGCTGCTCGAGCATGGCGTCGATGCTCAGACAGGTGATGCTCGCGGTGTCGACCTTGGGCCAGTTGACCGAGGCGATCGATCCCATCCAGCTGACCAGCGCCTCGCTGTCGCCCCAATGCAGGTCGTAGATCACCAGCCCGATTTCATCGCTCGGAGGAGTGCCGCGGTAGAGCTGGGCTACTTCCAGATCACCAGGAGCGGTGATAGTCATCTTGTCCGCCTCGGGATCGCCTGACTGGACGATGCCAGAGTCGATGATGCCCCCGACCACGCTGCGAAAGAGTTGGTTGTTCCAGGTGAGGTCCGCGCTGCTGGTGTTGTAGCTCCAGCGCAGAACGCCCCAGCTGAACTGGTACAGCCGCACCGGCTGGCCCAGGGCGAGCGACTTCTCGCGTGCATCAAAGCTCATCGTCGGGTACTCCGCGGAAAGTGATCGCGCTGCTGGCCAGGCCTTCGCTATCGGTGATGTGTTCGATCTCGACGACATCGCTGCTGCCACGGCTCAAGGCCATCCAGCAGATACGGGAGACCTGGCTTGGCAGGACCAGGCGGCCGAGGCTGACGTCGATGGCGAGCCGTTCGGTCTCCGAGTCCAGTTCTGTGGAGTTGAGGATGCGCCGGTGAAAGACCGAGCCGTCGCGCAGCTCAATGCGAATGTCACGGCGGCCCGGACGCGCGCTGGCAAAGCGGGTGTAGCCCACGTTCGTCACGTCCATCGTGGTGGAGAGATCGTTGACCTGGTTCACCAGCGTCAGGTCGTCGGCATGGGTGGGTACCCAGACTGCGGTTTGCCGGCCGCGCAGTCCGTGAACGAGCGAGCGCCAGGCCGAACGGCGCGCTCGACCGAGGTCCAGCCAGCGGTAACCCGTTACAGGAAATGGCCGATCGGCCAATTCGGTCACTCTCGGCATGGCGAGCGCACTGTCCAGCTGCAGCTGGATCCGCTCTACGGTGCTGGTGAGGTCTTCGCTTTCGTCCGGGCGCTCCTCAAGAACGGGCCGACCGCGGTACTGGGTGCTGGGAAGTACTTCGGGCCAGTAGCAGGCTTCCATGACCAGGAAGTGGACCTTGGCACCCTGGGCACGGTCGGTCAGTCGAGTGAGCGAGGGTTGCTCCATCAGTTGGGCGCCTCGGGCCGGATACAGCCGGGTACCTCTCCGCCAGGCTTGCTGAGTCGGGCGCAGCAAATCCAGTCCGGTACTGTCGATCGCCTTGACCTGGACCACCTCATAGTTGAATGCGGACTCGCCCCGCAGCATCACCATGCCGCCCTGGACGAAGTCCAGGTAGGCGGTGCTGCAGTTGATTCGAAGCGCGCCGGCGGCGACTGGCTGGGTGAGTAGCTGCACGTCGGGCCATACCGGCATTGCCCAGATCCGCCCGCTCCAGCCGTACAGGGCCAGATCGAGGAGCTGCCGCTCGCGGTCTTCGGCATACATCTGCGCTTCGAACTCGCGACGCGGTGCGAGGCGCAAGGCGCGGCGCTGCTCCGCTCCTGACTCGCTCTGCAGCACATCGGTCAGCGCGCTGAGGCGCTCGATCACGCTGTCGCCCCAATCGGGAGCGAAGCTCCAGGCGATGATGCGGTTTGCGGTTACTCGGACAGCCGGCTGCTCGTCGTTATCAAAGACCCAGGCCACGCTGGCATCCAGCACCGGCTGGCCGTCGGGAGTGACGCTCAACTGCCAGGACAGCTCCTTCAGCGCCTTGAACAGCACTGGCGGTTCAGACTGGCCACTGACCTGCAGCCCAGGGTCGGTACCGGTGATGTCTTCCAGCGTCCGCGCAACTCGCCAGGCGTTCCACACCTGGATCGTCGTGACTTGGGTCGAAACTACGTTTCCAAGATCGAGGCGCACCGGGACGATATGGACCCGGTCGTAGTAGTCACCAACATAGCTCCGCGCTGCTTGCGCCTGGATAGCGCGAGGTGCTGCCGAGACAGGCAGCTGCGAAATCATCGCCTCCTGCCTGGCGCGGGGGACTTTTACTGTTTCCGGCGGCCAATAGGACACCTCGAATCCGTCGAAGAAGGAGCCGAGGTTGCCATTGATCATGCCGCCTGCAGGTGAGCGGACTGACTGAATAGCGAGATTCGCCATGTTCAAGGCCCGTCGTAGCGAACGGCCCAGCCCATGGTGCCGGAATGGGTAAGACCCGTTCCGCCATCGCGTGAAGGCACGTTCTTGCGGAACCAGGGGAACACCTTCCAGCGATCAGGCCCCAACGGCACCACCTGCCCTGGGTCGTAGTTGTCGATTCGGGTGTAGCGCGCATGGGCAAGGTCCGCGACCATCGAGACCTTGCTCTCCGGCCGAGGTACATAGACCTGGATCGGCAGCAACACCCCCTCAGCGTTCCATGCGTTGGGCAGGCGCTGCATATGAGGTTGAGCAGCGGTCACCGCGATGGCGCCATCCGCCACCAGGTAGCCGCTCCAGTCCTTGGCGTCGAAACCGTGGTGAATGAAGCTGTTCTGCAGGACGCCCTGTGAGCTGGAGTCGGTCAGGTAGAACAAGGCCGGCGGCGCCTGCAGGTTGCTGCCGGGCGCCCCACCGCCATAGGGAAACATGGCGATGAACTGGGAGGTCTGGGCGACCGAAGCGGAGTACCAGCTGCCGGTGCCAGGCAAGCCAGTGATCGAGGACGCACCGAACGCCAGGTACTCGTAGAAGTCGACGTTGAACCTGACGACCAGGTACACCTCGTCCGGCGCAGTACCTATGAATACCTCGTAGGCCAGTGGCCAGGTCAGTGCCTGGCTCGCCAATGGCCCGAGGCGGCTATAAAGCAGAGCACCACCGACCAGGTTGTTGCTGCCGTCGATACCGGTTCCACCGCGAACAGTCAGGAAACCGCTCTGAATCAAGACCTCTACATAGACATTGCCCTTGTGCAGGACATTGCCATGGAGCTGCCAGCCATTCGCGGTGCAGGCGTCAAAGAGCGCCTGGCGCAGGGCTGCGAGGTCCCCAGCACTACCACTGTCGTATGCCATCAGGAGTCGAGCCTCATCGCGTAGTAATCGGCAAAGCCGGTCCGGCCGACGTCCTGGATCACGACCAGGTCAGTGCCAGCAGTGTTCTCGACCGCGTTGTTGAAGCCGGTGACGAACAACACGCCATCCAGCTCACCGTAGATTCCGTTGGCGTCACTGAGCACGACCGGCAAGGGCTTGTAGTTGGCCCCTGTGTCCCGTTGCTGCGTGGTGCCTGTTAGCTGGGCATTGTTCCAGGGGTAGCACTCCGGCTGCCGCCAGGCGCCATCGTTGAAGCGCATTCGCATGTTGGCCCGATTGCCCTTGAAGGGCATGGAGTGCGCGGTATCGCTGAAGCGGGTTGCTGCAGCACCGTTGAGCATGCCCCCGCAGACCACGGGATACGGATACTGTGACGGCCGGGCGTAGGGCAGGAACTTGCCGATGTAGGCCGTTTCGTAAACCGGCGTCCCCACCTTCATCGCCAGAATCATTCGTTGGCCGTTCATGGTCAGCCAGTAGTCGATGCGATTGTTGTGGGCTGGTACGCCCGAGATCACCGCACCTGGTTGTGTGTCGAAGCCGTTCCCAGCGACGTAGCCGGTGAACACCCCGGCCGCCAGGTTGTAATAGTCCGCGTCGGCGTTCTGATAGGTACGGAAGCCCAGGAAGATCTCTTCCTCCCCACTCAGGCCAGGCGCCTTCATGATCAGCTCGCGGTTGGCCGGCGCGGTGTTGTAGCGGAGGATCTGCCAGCCATTGTCCGCTGCGAAGTCGCGGATCCGTTGCAGCATGTTGTAGTGGGCGAGCGTACCGCCCGCGTTGTCCACATAGTCGATTGAATGAGGCATATGCGTCTCACACCTTGAGGATGGAACGGAAGCGAGCCGGGTCGCGGGAGATGGCGACATACATCCTCTCCATGCCGGCCTCGCCAAAGGCGACGTCCTGGATGCGGCTGGGATCGTCGACCAGGTAGAAGTTCTGGTTGTTCTTGAGGGTGGCGCTCAGCGAGGAGGCAGGCTCGGCGGCGCGGCCACCGGGCAGGCTCGGCACCGGCATTGCCGGCGCCGGAATGCCGGCCAGGCCGCCGGTGGCGTGGCGAACACGGTTGGCCCAGTCGTAGAGGGCGGACATGCCACGGGCGTTGATGTCGTGCAGCAGCGGCAGCATCCCTGGTTGACGAACCACCGCCGCGCGGGTGACGAACTCGTTGTCGGAGAGCCAGGTGGCGATCGAGTCGCTGGTCTCGGTACCAGGGCCGCGGACGTGGCCACCACCAGCCGCAGCCACTGCTGCAGCGCCGGCACCGCCAAGGATCGAGCCGAACAGCGAACCACCACCGGCGGCGCCACCACCACTGAAAAGGCCGCCCAGGCTGCTGAAGAGGCTGCTGAACAGATCCGCACCACCGCTGAAGATCGAGGACAAGGCATCGCCGAAGATGCCGCTACCCTGGCTGGAGGCCGAGGTGATCGCATCGCCCATGGCTGCGGCGCCCTCGGTCGAGGCCGAACCGATGGCATCGGCGGAGGCCGAGGCAGCAGCCTCAGCGCCAGGCCAGCTCACAGTTGGCACGGGGGACATGAAGTTATCGACCGTGCCCTTTACCCAATCGGCGCCAGGGACTGACGGCTTCGAGCCCCCTGCCAGGCCAGCAGCCGCTGCTGCACTGGCAAGAGAGGCAGCCGAGGTAGAAATTGCAGCCGCGCCAGTGATGAGCGTTGCGCCAGCGGCGGACAGCTCGGTGGCGGAGGTCGATACCGCGGCGGCGCCGGTGGTCATCGAGGCGCTGGCGGAGGTGTCCTGGAACAGCTTGCCCAGCTTGTCGGTGGCCATCTGTGCCAGAGTCTGCGAGGCAACGTCGGCCATGGCCTTGGCCACGTCCTGGAGGAAGGCGATCGCCGCTTCCTTCAGGTTCATGGTGCCGGTGGCCAGCCCCTGCAGGGCATTCTGCAGGCCGTTTTCCAGGCCAGTCTTCAGCGCCTGGGTGACCTGGTCCGCGGCGCTACGCAGGGTTCCGAGCTGGGCCTCCAGGTCCTTCACGCGTTCCAGGGCTTGCGGGTCGCCCGTGCGCTCGGCCAGCTCCTTCATTTTCGGCAGCAAGGCTTCGACCTGGTCGGCGGTGGCCTTGTGCAGGTCGACCAGCTTTTGGCGAGCGCCCAGCTCACTCATCAGCCCGGTTTGCTCCTGGGTCTGGATCGACTGCTCCTGGCGCGACTGCTCGCCGAAGATCCGATCGACCTGCTGCTGCAGCTGGTCCAGCTCGGCCTTGGCCTTCTCGATGCCCATCAGCTTGCTGACCAGGCTGGTGCCCTCGGCATTGCCTGCGGCCTCCAGGCGCTTGCGCAGCGCGCCGTACTTCTTCTCGATCTCCGCGCCAGCCGCCTCGACGGTCTGCCCGCTGGCCTTGAGGTAGTCAAGGTTCAGCTGGGTGAGGGTCTTGGCGTCTTTCTTGGCCTGCTCGTCGGCCTTTTTCTGCTTCTCCGCGGCATCGAGCATCGCCCAGGCCGCCTCGGCGCGCTCCTTGAGCGAGCCGGTGAGGTTGCGCTCCTCCAGCTCGTACTCGCGGCGTGCAGCCTTGGTGGCGCCGTACGTGGCGGCCTCCTTCTCCAGGGCCTTGACCCAGTCTTCGTTCTGCTTGGCCAGCTTCTTGGCGCCCTTGTCGTCGCCGGTCGGCGTGAAGGGTTTGTTGCCTGCAGGGGCCGGCGCAGTGACCGTGGTCGGCGGAAGCTCAGCGGGCTTGCCGTTCTGGTAGAAGGCATCGAGCTGGGTCTGCCACTGCTGGATCTTGCCGCGAGACTCGTCGAGCTGCGCCTGCAGGCGATCGAGGATCTTCTCGTTACGCGCCACAGCTGCATCATCGTTTTTAGCGGCCGCTGTGTTGAGTGCCTCGCTGGCCCGCTCGAAACGTTTCAGGCGCTCCTGGTAGTACTCGGACTCCGAGTCGATCGCATCCTGCAGGCGGACAGGGTCGTCACCTGCAGGGCCATTCATCCGGGCAGCGAACTCCTCGCCGATCCAGGCGCTGAAGCCAGCAACGCCACTGGCCCCTTTGGCAGCCCATTCGGCGCTCTTGCCCATGCCCTGGATCAGCAGGTTGAGCCCCTGGACGACGTTGGGGTCCTTCAGCACGTCGCGCAATTGGCGCACTGCATTGGTGTAGGAGTCGATGAAGCCCGACTCGCCCGCCTGGACCTTCAGCTCGGTAAAGGCGTTCTGCAGGCGGTTCAGCTCGGCGTTCAGGCCGGTCGCGGCCTGCTGTGCTGCCGGCCCGTAGGCTTCCTGCAGGGCGGCGCCGAAGCGCGGCAGGAACTCGGTGGCCGGGATCATGCCCTTCTCCAGCCACTGGCTGAGCTGCTCGGTATTGGTCCCCAGGGCCTTGGCGGCCAGGCCGAACGCACCAGGTACACGCTGGCCGAGCTGCAGGACCAATTCTTGGGTCTGCACCTTGCCCTTGCTGACCATCTGCTCCAGGGCGAGCAGGATGCCGTTGGTCTGCTCGCGGGTCAGGTGCAGGGCGGTGGTCGCCGAAGCTACACCGTCGAATACCGACTGGATCGATTTGCCCAGCTCCGGCGACTCCTTGGCGGCGGCCACCAGCTTGGCGTAGGCCTGGCTGGTGCTCAGCAGCTCCAGGCCGAGGCGCTCGGAGATCTCGCGGACGTACTCCAGTTCCTGGCGGGCCTTGGCCGAGGAACCGGTGGCCGCTTCCATGGTGTACAGCGCCTGCTGCCACTGCAGGTTGGTGTTCACCACCGAACGCGCTGCCGAGGTGATGCCGTAGCCGCCGACGCCCACGACCAGGAGGCTCTGCAGGCGGCGCGCGGTCGCCGCCAGGCTGGTCATCGCCGCGTTCGTGCTCTTGGCCTGGGTCTCGATGCCGGTCAGTGCGTCACGGCGGGCCTTGATCTTCGCCATGGAGTCGGCGTACTGGTCGGCCTCCAGGCGGCCAGCGCGCAGATGCTCGGTGAGCTGACGCTCCTGCTGGTCGAGCTGGGCGAGGCCACGCTGGGTGCTGTCGATCTGCCCCAGGAGCTTCTGCAGAGCACGGGCCTGTTGCTCTTGCTCGACGGCGGCCTTTGCAGCCGCCTCTGCGGCCTTCTGTTCGGCCTCCGCCTGCTGGATGCGTTTGCGCTCCGCATTGCTGTAGGCATTCATCGCCTCAGTTTGCGCGCGGGCGTTGGCCTGCCAGTTGGAGTTGGTAGCCGCTACAGCGTCACCCAGGCGCCGGGCGCTGACGGCAGCTGCATCCTGCGACGACTTCTGCTCCAGGCTGGCGGCCACCATGGCCTTGATGCGTGCCGCCTGCTGGTCGGCCGACTCGCCCACCAGGGTGATCTCGCGAGCCGCTTCGGTGGCATGGGTGCCGACGTTGTCGAGGGACTGCCCCAGCTTGTCGACGACGGCCGGCGCCTGTTCAACGGCGCCGGTGGTCCCGACTTTCTGGAGTTCCTTGCCGACTTCGACGGCCTTTTCACTCACGCCGTCCAGGGACTGGCCGAGCTTGTCGATGGCGACTTGCGCCTGGTCGACTGCGCCGGTGGTGCCAACCTTCTGCAGGTTGGTGTTGGCCACCTCGGCCTTGTCACCCACATTACCGATAGCGGCTGCGAGTGCATCGACGGCGCCTTCGCCATCTTTCAGGTCGGCACGCATTCGAAGCGCGAGTTCTAGGTCTTTGCCAGCCATGAGGAATCACATTCGGAGGGATGCCCCGGATGGTCGCGCGCGCGCGTGGCTGGGTCTTTTGGAAGGCGCGAAAAAAGAAAGCGGCCCGGAGGCCGCTGACGCTACTTGAGCAACTTCTTGATGTGGGCAGTAGCGTCCTTGCCACCGGCGAAGGCGAGGTTGAGGTCGATCACTCGCTCAGCTCGCTCTCGCCGCCGGCGGCGCTCGACTGCTTCGCAATAGAGCAGGATCTGGCGCCGCGTCATCTTGCCGATCTCGGCTACTGAGCCGTAGCCGGCAGCAACTAGGTAGTCGATTGCGTCTGCCCAGCTACCAGCTGCCTTGCCTGCCTTTCCATGACCTGCGCTGTCACCAGACGCTTCTCGGCGCAGCGCTTGCAGAAAGGGCCGTTGACGATCCACCACCACCAGATCAGCTCATAGCCCTGCTCGGCATTCAGGCCACGCATCCATTCCATCTCGACCGATGCAGCCTTGGCGATCAGGTGCACCAGGACGTCCGCATGGTTGCCGAGGAAGCTCGGGACCGAGTTGAAATCAGGCCATGGCGCCCCGGCTTTTGCCTGCTCCTCCAGGTCGACCAGGATCGGCTCCAGCAGAGGCAGCAGCGGCAGCGAGTCGAAAAAGCCGTACTCGCGCATTTCCACGACACGGCCTGCAATGGTGGGGTGACGATTGGGCTGAAGCACCGACAGGTCACCCACCGCCTTGTCAGCGGCGGGCTTTCTCTTCGTTACTTTTGTGGCCATCGTCAGGCCGCCTGCTTCTCGATGTAACGGCCGTAACCGCCGAGCAGCGGGTCGCCGGCGTTGAGCGGATCGTAGAGTACCGATCCGGTCAGAGGCAGGTTGCCGTACTCGTCGTGGATCAGGCCGAGGGTGCCCACCGGGTTGAACTTGGTGCGGAACAGGTCAACGATCACCGACTTGCCGGTCTCGGTGTCGATGCCGTCCAGGACGAACCAACGCTCCGGCGGCTGCTGAGTGAACATGGTCAGCGCCACAGCCGCCTCAGTCTCGTAGGCCGCCGTGACTGCGGTAGCCTGCGCAGTGAGGAACTCGATCAGACCGGCATTGGCCGACTCGATGCGGTAGTCGGTACCCGCCACCAGCGGAACCGCCGACTTGGTCAGCTCCAGATCGCTGATGTAGGGCTTGGCGAGGCGGATCATGTCGCCAGCAGCAAGCGGAGTCGGCAGCGCTTCGCCGGTTACGGTGGCCGCGGCGATGGACTGCTGCTGCGCATACAGCCCCAGGATCAGGTTAGGCAGCAGCCACTCGTCCAGGGTCAGGTTCAGCGTGGCCGTCTTGCCACGTTGCAGCAGGCCGTACTGCAGGCGGTTGCCGCTGAACGACTCGGTCTTGTTGGTGGTTTCGGTGCTGAGCTGCAGCTCGCAGGTCGGGGCGTTACCCACCCAGGTGTGCTTGATCGCTTTGCCGAGTGCAGTGCGCTCGGCCAGCAGAACCTTGCCTTGAAGGGAAATCAGGGACATGTCGGGTTACTCCTTTGCCGGTTCGGCGGCAGTGGCCTGGCCGGCCGGTGCCGCAATGCGCTCATGGCGGACCAGCCAGTCTTTCTCGGTGGCGGTGACTTCGATCTGATCACCCACCTTGCACGCCTTGTCGGCGTGCGTGTGGGGCGCGATCAGAGTGACCTTTTCCAACTGCGGAGCAGCTGGGGCGTCCTGTTTGGCCGCGGCGGCTTGTTTGGTACTCATTACGATCTCCCGATGGAGTGTTGGGTGGAGTAGATCTCGCCCCAGAGGAGCGTGGTGTCGTCGGAATCCAGCACCTTGCCGGTGACGAACTGGACGCCCCTGCCCAGGGGCAAGTCGGGCACCCAGCCCACCAATGCGCCGCGCACCTGGTCGAGGATCGATCGCAGGTCATCAGCCGCATCGGCCAACTGGTCGTATCGATAGCTGCGGACGGCCAGCACAACGCCGAACATGGCGCCGACCCGCTGACGTGCTGGTCCAGTGCTGTTGCCGGCTGCTTTTGGTTCACCAGTCTCTTCAGCCAGAAGCACATAGGCGGCCGGGGTCGGGAAGTCCTGCAAGCGCTGGACGGCCTTGAAGTCGGCCGCAGTACCCACCTCGCGTAGCGCAGGCAGAGCGGCTCGCAGGCGCTCGATGACCAAGCGATGGTCGAAAGGTGCGTTGCTCACCGGAAGCTCCTCAGCTGCTGGCGGTTGAAGACGTTCTCGTCCGCATCGAAGCGAACGTCAGCCAGCATGGGATCGGTGGCGATCGGGTCCTCGGCGCCGAGACTGAAGCTGCCGTCGACGACCATCTGCAGGAACTTCAGCGCGTCCTTGTAGTTGCGCAGGATGGCGTCCTTGTCGTCGGAGATCCGGTCCTTGTGCAGCAGGTAGCGACCGATATCGCGCACCCAGCCGGTGACTAGGCCAGGTACTGGGCTCAGCGGCAGGCTGTAGCCCCGCCTGGTCAGGTAGCCATTCACGATGCTCTCGGCCTCGGTCATGGCTTCGGTGATTCGTTCCAGGACGAGATCAGCCCCCGCCACCTGTTCGGGCGTCCAGGCACTGCGATCGCCACCGCGCAGCGAGGCATCCATCAGCGCGAAGTCGACGATCTGCAGGTGCTGGGCGCTGGCCACCTGGGCCAGCTCCTTCGCACCAGGACGTTCGGCGAGGTGGTCGAGGGTGATGTAGTCCATGGTCAGCTCACGTCCTTCAGCGGGAACGAGCAATGCTCGACGACCAGGTTCGGGTCGGCGTAGAGCGCATCGATCTGCTCATCGCTCAGCAGGGAGACCGCAATGCCATGACCTTCACGGGTGAAACGGTGGCCACAGCGGCGGAAACTCTCCGGCACCGAACGGATGAACAACGCCTCGACTTCCTCGTCTTCAGATGCGCCGGTACCGGCCACAGGCTGCTGGGCAGCGCCAGGCACCGGGCGTTCGCCCTCAGTCGAGAGAATGAGGTGGGCATCCTGCCCGGTTGTGCCCCCGGTGGTATCCGGCTCCGGGGCGGCGCCCGCGACAGGCGCCTCGCTCGCGGTGGGTTGTACGAGAGTGGTACCGGCGGCCGGGTCGACCGCCGCCAGGCCGGGCGTGCCGGCCGAGGCAATCGGCTGGACAGCCAGTTCGCCACCTTCCAGGGCCGCAGCAGTTGCTGCGGCATCGGATGCACCCGCCGGCAGGCTTCCCTGCTTTTCGGCGGTCGCAGCGGCCGCGGGAGCGGCCTTAGCTGCAGTTTGACGTTTCGCCATCGTCGCTACCTCGTCACGCCAGCCACGGGGTGACGAGCACGTCCACCACGTCGCGGTTGATGTTGGTGGCGCCGGCCGCGTTGCGCTCGGCCTTGACCACTTCGAGGGCCTGGCTGCGCAGGGACGGCGGTACGACCAGGAGCTTCGGTCGGATACCGAGGATCTTGCCCTGGTCGCCCTTCATGCTCTGCATGTCCGCATAGGCATCGTTGAAGGCGGCGGCGTCGAGGGTCTCCTTGGAGGCGTATGCGAGCTGCCACAGGCCATAGCCAGCGTTCAGGCGCGCATCTACGCCATAGACGTACTCCTTGCGCATGAACACGTTCTCGTCCTTCTCAGCATCCATCGAGACGAAGTTGTAGTTCTTACGCTTCTGCAGAATCACCGGCTTCATGACCCTGGTGGTGTCGAGCAGGAACCACGAGGTGCCGGTGCCGCCCTGGAAGTTGCTGGCCGACACTTCGCCGCCACCGGAGGTCACCGGGTGATCGGTATCGAAGAAGTACTGGCCGTCGTAACACTTCTGGCTGAAGCCGGAAGCGAGCAGCGCGTACACCAGCATGGCCGGGTGCATGGCCGCGTCCTGACCCAGCTGAGCCATCAGCGGTGTGAACAGGCCATAGCTGTCGTCCTCGATGGTCTCGCGCGGCACGCCGACGGTGTTCTCGAAGGACTTGTTCTTGATGCTGTAGTCGTGCAGCGCCAGGTTCTGGATCACGCGATCGCCCAGCCACTCGCGGAAGGCGGTGGAGTTGCCGAGCCAGCCGTACTGCTCGACGGAGTTCTGCGAGGTCACCGTCAGCACGAACTGATCGAAGTCGGGCTGCACGCCGTCGAAGGCGTTCTGGAAGGCGGCGCGATAACCGATGAAGAGGTTACGCAGGTTCGCTTGGTTGATGATCATCTGAGTCTTGCTCCCTTAGATCTCGACCCAGACGCCCGCGCTATCCACGTCGCGGATAACGCCGGCAACCGAGCGGGTGTTGGTGGCGGAGGTCTTGGCGACCGTCTGGTCGTCGACGATGTAGCACTGGGCGCCGATATCGGCCCGAGCGATCTGGTCCGCCGCGGCACTGTTGGCGAACTGGAAGGTGCCGCGGCGGGTCTCGATACGCTGATCGCCGGCAGCGCCACCGGTGTTGTCGACCTGTTCCTGGGCAACACCACGAGCTTTCAGGGTGGTCGAAGTGGCGCCAGGCACGGCGTTGCCCGAGGCGTCCAGGCAGACCAGGCTGCCTGCGAAGATCTTCGCGTTCGCCGCCACCGGGTCGTTGAACTGCTTGCCGTCGCGGCGCGGAGTGTTGCGATCCTTGGTCAGGGCCATGATCAGGCCTCCTTCGCGGCCTTGAAGGCCTCAGCGGTAATGTTCATGGCCGAGCAGACGGCCAGTTCGTCGGGGGTCAGGCCGGTCTTCTCATCCGGAACCGGCGGTTCGCCGTTGGTCTGCGACCCACGTAGTGCGGGAATCGGCTTGGCCGCGCCCAGGTACGCAGTCAGCGAGGCGCGATTGGATTTGCCCAGTTCGCGCGCCCACGGCTCCATGCTCTTGTGCAGACGACCATCGTCCAGAGCGGCCTTGATCTCGCTCTCCAGGTCCTTGTCGTCGCGCTCACCGAGGCGGGCGGTCAGGGCTGCGATTTCACCTTTCAGCTCGTCGACGACGGTGACGGGGACATGCTTGGCGGGATCGACGGCGGTCGCAGCTTTGGCCTTCAGGCCGGTGCAGGCGGCAACCATCGCGCTGCAGGCGGCGGTGTCATCGAGGCCCAGCTGCTTGCGCAGCGAGCCCAGGTCAGTGGTGTGAGCAGTGAGCGCGGCAACGGCCTGCTCTTCGGTAGTGGTCTCGGCGAGGCCGAGGGCGGCAAGCACCGCTTTCAGCAGTGGGTTCACGAGCAGTTCCTCGTTGGGGTGATCGATGGACAGTTGGAAGGTGGCGGCGGCGCGCTCGCTGAGGGCTTGCATGCCGTCGATCGCCGGGTTGTTGGTGAGCGCCCCCATCTGGACGTCCAGGACGTCACCCGTGACCGGGTCGAACATGAAGACAGGGCTGAAGTAGCGGTACTCGCCATCGGCGATGTACTGCTTGGCACGGGCGGTCAGCTCGACCTGGGCGAACAGGCCTTCACCTTCACGCCATTCCAGGGAGCGGAAGAAGCCTGCGGCGGGAGCCGGCTGGCCGTTCTCTTCCTTCCACAAGGTCTGGTGCTCGTAGTCAACCACCGGCGGCGTCTTCTTCGCGGCAAAGCGCTGGACCACTGCGGTGGCGAGTGCCGTGTTGATGTTCCAGGACGGGACCTTCATCTCCCGACCATCACGCGGCTTGAACTGCCCTGCAGGAGTCACCTGCAGGGTGATGATGTTGCCCTCAGCGGGCGCCTGCAGATCGAAGCTGCAGGCGGCGAGAGCGATGGCGGCGAGGAGCGGTGTCTTCTTCATGGCGCCACTCTGGCGCCTGGTAGGTCGGCTGTATTTTGGAAGGGGCGAAAATCGCGCGGGATGGGTGAAGCGAACGAGGATGAGGAATCTCGCCTGCGACTCGAAGCGGAAAAGCGTCAGGATGGATTTATAAACGCTGTAGCTGCGCCGATTGGCTCCTGACGTGAACCACGGCAGCCAGAAAGGCCCCTACGGGCCTTTCTGGGGCCTTCAGGAGCCTGTTCCGGAAAATGCCTTGTCGAGGTGCTTGTGAGCGATGGCGAGCAGCTCGTCATCGTTCTCGGTGCTGGTCCCCAGCCAGGGGCGTGCCGGGATCTTGATGGTGTACGGACCAAGCGTGACCCACTGCGAGAAGTTGGCCTTGCGCTTGTTCACGAAGCGCGGGGCGACTTCGTTGGACTTGGTGTCGTGGTGGAAGTAGGCCTGCTGGCTGCGCGCAGCGATCTGGATCTCGCCGCCGAACTGGTGGATGGCTGCATAAAGACGATTCGTACCGACCGCCAGCTCGTCCTCGCTGACCTGGTAGCGGATGGTGTTCTTCAGGTAGCCATCGAGCACCAGGATCTTGTCCTGGTTCTTCCGCTTGCGCTTCTGGTAGGACGGCGACAGCGCCTGCCAGGGCGTGCCATCCGGTGCAGTCTGACTCTCGAAACGTGCGTCCAGGGCCAGCAGCATGTACTCGCCCATGTCGCGGAACATGGGGACTGGGTTCCGCAGCAGGTCGGCAGCTGACTGCAAGGCCTCCATGACGCGCGAGACGTCGTATTCGAGCGTTACGCCGGCCATCTCACTTCTCCTGGTAGAGGCGCACGCCCTGGCGATATGGGGTGAGCGGCTGCTGGCCTGCCTGGACCGTAGTCGCGCTGGCGGCCCAGCCATTGGCATCGATCTCGACGACGACCTGGACGGGCGCAGGCTCGCCTTTCACCTGCAGGCTGGCCAGGTAGCGGCGACGGACCACAGCCTTCTTCAGCGACTCCACCCAGTCCAGCCGCACCCACACTTCGGCCGGTCGCCGCAGCGTTTCAGCCGCCAGCAGCAGCCACTTCTTCGCCAGCCCGGGCTGCTGGATCACCAGCTCACCGCTGGCCGGGCTGATGAACATCTCCTTGCCGACGACCAGGCGCTGACCCACGACGTCCTGGAAGATCGCCGGCTTGTCCAGGGAGGCGCCCAGCGGCTGCAGGAAGCGTTTGATCGCGTCGGTATCGAGGATCTCTTCGCCCAGGACCTGGCTGGCCGGTACCGGCCGAGCGGGCGGCAGCGAATCTGGCGGAAGGTGATTCGGCAGACCCGGCTCCGGCCCGCCGCCACGAGGAAAGGGGACTTCGCTCTCCAGCCTGGCCTGACCCGGCATGTACTCGAAGCCGGGGTCGATGCCCTGGGGCACTTCGACCACTCGCGGGCCGTCCGGGCTGTTCTGGCCGATCGTGCGGGTCTGCCAGACGATCGGCGGCGCCTCGTCCGGCCCGGTCTTCCCCATGCGCCGCAGATCGTCCTCGCTCAGCGCGCGGACGCTGCACTGGCAGCCCCAGGCGTTGATCGGGAAGTGGTACTGCCACCAGGGATCGTCCAAGCGCAGGATCAGCCCATTCCAGGACTCATGCTCCGGCCGCGGGTGTTCGACCGCATCGCTATGCAGGTACTGCCAGTACGGGCGCTCCTCACGCACGGCCATCAGTTGCTCCAGGCGACCGGCCATGTAGCTGCTGCGCATGTTGGTCTCGTAGATCACCCGGCTGCGCCAGTTGCGGCCGCCGCGGTAGCTCCAGCCGTACTTGGCGACGATGCGGTCGAAGTCCTTGCGGAACTCCTCCAGGGTGGTGCCGTCGGCGATCGCCTTCTCGACGGCCTGGCGGAAGTCCTGCACTAGGTCATCACGGTTGGCGCCGGCGACGACAAAGGCATAGTCATGGTCGCGGGTGTAGATGTCCGTCCAGGCGTTGGTCGGCAGGTTGAGCTTGCGCCGGAAGAACTGGTTCTGCTCGGCGAACTGCAGCGAAGTCGCCTTAAGCGCCACCGGCCACCTCCTGCAGGATGTCGACGCGGCCCTGCAAGGCGGCGGCGGCCAGGGCCTGCGCCATGGCGTCTGCGTACTGATCCAGGCTCATGTCCGGCAGCAACTGCTCCAGGCCGTCGCGGATCTCGTCCAGGCTGGTGGCGTTCTGCACCAGGGCGCGGATCTTGTCGATCCATTGGTCAGTGCTCGGACGCATCGTGTCGTCCAGCTGCTCCGTAGCGGTCTTCGGCGGCGCGACCTGGGCGGTGGCCACCGCCTTTCCAGGAGCTGCTGCAGGAGCACCTGCAGGCTCCAGCTGCGCCACAGGCTTGGCAGCCGCAACCAGTACTTCCTCGCCCTCGGCAGGCTCCGGGATCGCCAGGCGCTGCTGGGCCCAGCTACGCGGAATCCTGAAGCCGAGATCCACCAGCGGCGGCAGCGCAGTGGCATAGGCGCCCAGATCCTCGGCCTCTTGGACGTCGAAGACCAGCCGCGGGCAGCGCCCCCAGTTGTCCGTCAGGCCATTCAGGACTGCGATCGGGTAGACCAGGTCGCGCGAGATGGACTTGGCCACCAACTTGGCGTCCGCATCCCGCAGGTCCTTGCGGACCTCGTTGTGGACGTTGCCCAGCGCGTTGGTACTGGTCTTGCCGTCGGCCTGGCTGGTCAGGGTGCCGCCGAGGATGGCCTTGGATTGGGTGCGCTCGCACCAGTCGATCATCAGTTGGAAGGCGGCCGGATCGCCCTGGGCGGCGTTGAGGAAGTCCAGCTCCATGCCGATCGGGATGATCCCGGCAGCGTTGTGGCCGAGCGCAGCCAGGGCACGCAGCAGCGTGAGCTTCTCCTTCTCGGTGGCGCCGGTTGGGTATTTGCCCACCCGCATGGGGATGCCGTAGATCTCAAGGAACTCGGCCAGGTCGCCGACGCTGTAGTTCTTGAACAGATAGGGCCAGACCAGGACGCGGAACAGCGCAGCGCGCTCCAGATAGCCGCTCTTGGCCTTGTGGATGTGGGTGATCCAGCCGAAGGGCTGCAGCGGCGTGCCTTCCAGCGGCCCCCGCAGGCGGATCTCCTGGCGGTTGCCCCGAGGCAGCTGGAACCAGGACTGAGGCCGGTGAATGATCGCCTTGGGCAGCCAGTTGCCGTCGACCCGCTCCCAGCCGTCGAACTCCTGGCAGACAAAGGCCTTGCCGAAAGCGTCGGTGGTGTCGAAGAGCACCTCTTCGAAGTCATCCAGGCCCTGCATCAGGCTGGACAACGTGGCCGCTGCTTCCTTCTCCTTCGCCGTGGCGTTGTCCGGCGGGACGATGTTCCAGTCCAGCTGGGCGACCGCGCGGCGGCGCTTGGACATGTCAGCGTGGATATGGCCGTCCTTCTCTTCCATGTCCTCGAACAGCTCGTACTGGGCGACGATGTCACCTTGCTCGGCGGCATCGAGGATCTGGGCCAGCTTCGAAGGCGTCAGGCCGCGAGAGGGATGGCCTGCGACTTCGTGGTGCAGGCTGGTCAGATGGGCGGTTTGGGGCTCGCGGATCTCATCGAGACGCAGCGGCTGGCCATCAGGGCCGAGGATGCGAGAGGTGTTCACCATGCGGAGGGCTCCGGTAGTTCAATGTCGTCGTCCTGGTTCTGGACGTTGTCGAAGCCGCGGCTGTGGCGCGGCAGGCTCCGGAAGTCGATCTCGCCGCCCTCCATGAAGCTGGCCCGGACGGCCATGACCAGGGAAATGGCGGCATCGCCGTGGCGCTTACCCTTGCCGCTGGCGGACTCCAGGTCCTTGGTGCGGCCCTTGTCGATGACCGGGATGCCTTTCTCGACCTTGATCGAGAGCAGGTCGTCCAGCTCGGTCTGGTGCCGCGGGATCTCCAGATTGAATGCCTCGAACTCGCCCTTGAGCTTCGGCATCCAGGTGGCGTACCAGGCCAGGTTGAGCTGCACCTGGTCGACCATCCCGGCGCCGTACTTCAGTGCGGCCTGTTCGGCCAGGTAGCCGCCGTTGCCGGTGGCGTCGAAGGCCAGCCCGCTGAGTCGCGGCAGGCGATCGCAGATGAAGCGCATGATGTCGCGCTGGGCCTCGTAGGTGAGGTTCCGCAGTTCGACCTGGAAGGGAACGCGCTTGCGCAGGGTCGGCGAGATCGCCAGAGGCGTGAAGACGGTCAGGTCGCCGCGGCGGGCGAAGTCCTCGCCGAAGGTGTGGCGGTTCTGGTCGCTGAGGCGGGCCAACTCTGGCAGCAGGTTCTCTTCGCACCAGGTGCGAACCTCAGCCTCTCGAAGCTCTGGCGTCCAGCTCTCGAAGCCGGCCGGCGCCTCGTAACGGCAGATGCGGATCGAGTGGTCGGCGACCATCGCCTGCTCGATCAGCACGCGCGACAGGTAGGCGCCGCCGGACTTCTTCGGGACGCAGCCGTACTCTTCCTCGGCCGACTCGATGTTCGGGGCGTTCTTGTACAGGCCATCGCGCCACTTCTTCTCGGCCTCCGGCGACCAGGTCTGGCCGGTGACGTAGCAGATCCGCTTGTACAGGCCCTCGGCGATCGCATCGTCCAGGGTGATGCGATGGATGCTGTAGTCCTTCCGACCTTCGCGAGCATCCTGGATGTAGCTGTTGAAGGCGTTGTCCACGCCGTTGTGGGTGCTGATCAGGCGGACCTTGTTGCCCCACATGGTCAGCGCCAGGGCCGCCTTCAGTAGCTCCTCCAGGGACTCGTGGAAGGCGGCCTCATCGATCACGACGTCGCCCTGCAGGCCACGCAGGTTGCTCGGCCGGCTGCTCAGCGCCTGAATTTTCCGTCCCGACTTCGGGAAACGGATCATGTAGGCGAGGATTTCTTCCTTCTTGCCCTCATCCCAGAAGGTCTGCTCGTAGACGTCGGCTTCCGCCAACTGGTTGAAGGCCCTGGCGAACAGCGCGCAGGCGGCGATGTACTCCAGCGCCATCTCCTGCTTGCTGCCCACGTAGAAGGTGTTGCAGCCGCCGCGGGTACGGGGCTTGGCTGCGTTGATCACGTTGCGCCCGGACTCGGCCCAGGTCAGGCCAGTACGTCGGGACTTCTCCGCGATCATGATCTGGCTCTGGTCCTCAAACCAGCGCTGCTGATACGGCAGGAAGACGGCCTCATTGGCCGGCTGGGCCTCGGAGATCTCTTGCGGTACATCGACGCCGTGCAGCGCCATCTCCTCGGCGAGATCGATCTTCCGAGGCGCGCTGGTGGCAGTAAGTCCTTCGCCCAGCGAGGCAGTGTTCGCGCGCATGGCCATATCAGGCTTTCCCCAGCAGGATGCCGCGGATACGGTTTTCGAGCTGCTCGCTCATGCCGTCGCTGCCGCGCTGCTCTTCCAGGCGCTGCTCCTGTTCCTGGAGCAGCTTCTCGCGGGCCTCGCGCTCGATCTGACGGCGCTCCTCCCGGCTGACCTTGCGCGCCTGCAGGACGTCCTTCGCTGCCCTGGCCAGCTTGCGCACGTCGTCGACGGTGGTTTCCTCGTCGACCTGGGCGCCCATCGCGGCATGGGTTGTCAGGGTGGTGATGGACTGAACCATGAGGGCGCCGGCCCGGTCGTCCGGGTTCTCACCCAGCTCTTCGACCAGGAGCTGCGCCATGGCTTGCTGCTCGCGCAGCCGCTTGGCCATCTCGTCGAAGCTGACCTTGTAGCGGCCGATCGCTGAGCGGCTGGGCTTCTGCTCGCTCGGGAAGCTCGCCACCAGGTCCTCGATCAGCTCGTCCAGGGTGAGCCGGTTCTCGCGGAGACGTCGCTCGATATGTGAGCGAACCGCAGGGTCGAGCTTTTCGATACTGGACTTGCGCCCCATGGTCAGGCCCCCGGACGCTTCACGCCATCTACACGGGCCCGGCCGGCAGCCACATCGGCGCCGCGCTCGGTCAGCTTGGCCAGCAGCACCGCGCCATCGGCGACGTCATCCAGCTGGACCAGGCGCTGCTCTTCGAGCCAACGCAGCTCACCCTTCACCTGGTCGCGGGTAGGCTCGTGGCCCCACTCCTGCAGCACGGTGTGCAGGACCGAGCTATTGGCGCGGTAGCCGGGCATTTCGGTCAGGATGCGCAGGATCACCAGACGGCGGTCCTCGCTCAGATAGTCCGCGTACTTGCTCATAAAGATCTCCCGTTCAGCAGGTAGTCGTTGACCCGGTCCACCGAGCGGGTCAGGGGTTCCAAAGACTTCGCCAGGCCTGCCAGCTCGGCCTTTATGGCTTTCATGTCGCCGGCCAACTCGGCCAACTGCTGACTGTCGGGCATATGTTCAATGCACTGCTCCAGCACCAGGATTCGGTTTTCCTGGCCCTGGAGCCGTTCCTCCAACTTGGTGGCCTCGGCCTTGGAGCTGGAGCGCCGCGCGGCAGAGACCGAAAACATGCCTACGGCAGCGGTGAATACGAACTGGCCGGCACGCAGCGCGAAGTCCCAATCCATTAGCGAGATTCCTTGTTGTGTAGGTCGAGTAGCCCGTTCAGCTGCACGAGGTTGGTGAGGGCCCAGGCGCCGTAGTCGCGGGCATGGGCCAGGATGTCAGCCGCGCTGACCCCGCTTTCCAGTAGCTCGGCGTCAGAGCCGGGGGCGGGCCAGGCCGCTTTTTCAGCAGTGGAGGCAGTTCTGCAGGCGGCTGGGGCGGACAGATCGGCGCCGAGGGCGAGGTTGTAGTCCCGCAGCCAGCCACAAGTGACAACGAAGCGAGGAGCAGGCACAGGGGCAGCGCCCGGCGCTGGCCGGTACTGAGTCGATACATGGGCAATACGCTCCGAGAGCTGATGCTGAAGGGATGCGATCTGGTCCTGGGCGCCGAGGAGGCGCTCCTCGGCCTGATTCGCGCGGGTGACCTGCTGCGTGTACTGCAGCAGATTGTCCTGGGCGACTTGGGCGCGTTCGTTGGCGTACTGCTCGCGTAGATCAGCCAGAGCCTTGTCGCCCTCGACCTTTGCCTTCTCGAACCCGTCGTCATATCTGCCCTGGCCGTTGACGATCAGGATTAGCGTGAAAGCGCCAACGGCAAGGACGGGCCAGAAGGCGCGCAACCAGCTAAGTACGGCCATGGTGTGCTCTCCGGCGCTTGTACTGGCGAGACTTTCGCTTGGCCTTGGCTACACCGGACTTGCCGTGCCGTTCCCGAGGGACCGGTGAGCAATACAGCTCCTTTGCGGTGAGGAAGTTGGCGCTGGCCGCGACCAGGGCCAACGACGAGAACGCGTGTGCCATCAGACAGCCGAGGTACAGGCGCTTCATTCGGACACCTGCAGGCGCACGTTCAGTTGAAAGCTCTGGCTGAGACCAGTCGCGAAACCCTTGCCGAAGGTAAGCCCCAGGGCATAGAGCGCGATGGCCAGCGCGACGATACGCAGGGCGTCCTTCAGCATTGGTCCGGTGGCGCCCTTCAGCCAATCCCGGAACCAGAACCAGCGATGTGGATCGCGCATGCGGAACAGCGCGCGCACCTCGGCGAACGAAGTCTTGCTCATAGCACGTACCTCTCGGCGCATACGCCGTCGCCCCATTCGCTGTAGAGGCGTTCGTAGCGCAGCAGGATCAGTCGGGGGTAATTGCGGTTCTCGCGGAAGTTCGCAGTCGAGCGCCCCGCGTTGAAGCGCTCGACGGAATCGAACCAGGCCAGCTGATCGGCGCCGGATGCCGAGGCCAGTCTGCGATCGCGGTTTACCCACCCCTGGCCACCGTTGTAGGCGGCCAAGACGAACCCCCAGCGATGGCATTCGCTGATGGCCTGGTTACGGGCGTAGAGGTAGCGGTCATAGGTCACCAGGGCGCGCAGAGCCCAGCCAGGGTTGTATGGCTGGTTGGCACCCAAGGCCGCGGGGTACAGGCCCGAAACCCATTCCGCAGTGCCCGGCATGAACTGAGCCAACCCCTCTGCACCAACGGGCGAGCGGGCATCGGCGCGCCAGCGGCTCTCCTGGTGGATCTGAGCGGCGAAGGTGGCGACCGGCGCATCCAGGCCCCACTCGGCGTGAGCAGCACGAACCAGCGTGCGGTGGTACTGCTCAGCCTGGACCGGAATGGTGTCAGCCGCGAAGCCGGACAGGCTCAGCAGAGCCAGCGCCACTGCGCTTCCGATGATCAGGACACGCATGGTCAAAGCCCCAGCGTCATGCCGAGGACAACGGCCACGGCAATGAGCGCACGACGAATCCAGGCACCCACGATGTGCATGCCGCCGATGCACTCATGCGGGCGGGCTTCGACCGGGAAGAGGCTACGATCGGCCCAGTAGCTGATCACGATGGCCAGGGTGACCAGGCCAGTCTTGTACAGGACGACCTGGAGCTGCTCCGGGCGAATGACTGCCAGGGCGAGGAACAGGCAGAGGGTGACGAGGGCCATTACCGTCTGGCGCGGGCCACGACGGTAGAAAGGCTTACGGCGGGATCGGTGCATGATGCTCTCCGCATGGGCGGCCATCCTTGGCCTGGGTGAAGGTCCTTCCTGCAGAAGCAGGCAGGACGATCATCCCCACGGGAGAGCGGAATGTATTTTGGAAGGGGCGAAAATGCGAGGCTGGACTACAACAGGTAATGGCCCGTCAGAAGATGCTGGTGAGTTTTCTGTTCTCATGCATGAAGAGGTTGAATCCATATTTGGCATGAGCGCCGGGAATGAGCTTTAGCAGCTCTCCCGCAGCGAGGTGAGCCATAGTTCTTGCTGATTTCTTCCCCTTTTTCCTCTTGGCGTTCTTCAAGTATTCCTCAGTCAGCTTGGAGAAAAAAACCATGTCGATTGCACTACCATCGACCCAGTCAACAGACTCACCGTAACCCGCAAGCCATTCGAGATTTGTCGGCGCGTACTCCAAGAAGAACTTGCCCATGTCTTTGTTTCCAGTGAGGCAGGTGCCCAAGTACAGCCCTTTCAGCTGCAACGTAATATTTCGCCTTTCGATGATATTTCGGAGTTCAGTTCGGCTAAGGTCGTGGCCGGGCGCTCCGCCAATCCGCGTCGCATCGCCGTGTGCGGCCAAGTAGATCACTTCTGTCTGCTGATCCATACACCGAGCATCCAGAACCGCATCCAGAGACTTCTTTTCGCTGAACATGTCGTAAAAATGAGCGCTGGGATTGTCGTAGTGAATCCCCGAAAGAGCCTCGAAGAGCGGACGCACGCTGTGATTCCCAACTTGCCACCAGCGCGCCTCTACAACTGAATACGGGCATATAGCCATTCTAAGTCCTCTGGAAAAGGGGCTACTGCCCAGTAATCTCTCGGTACCGCCGCTGGTACTCGTCGTATGGAATCTGTTGCCTATTCAACTCGTCGAGCTGCTCTTGAACTGATGGACTTGCAGTAGATGTCGCTGCTGCCGCTGCAACAGGTCTCCCCGCAGGCGCGGGTGCATTGATCAGTTTCTCGGCGCGTAGAAGGCGCCCATCAGGACTAAAGACGAGCGCCGCACCTTGCTGACTGGTCTGCACATCCACCGAGGCGAAGCCGCTGGTAGCATCTGATCTGATGTACTGCCATATGAGCAGTTGCTCGCCTGAGCTATTGGTTACCACTTGGTAGGGGGCACCCAGAAGGCGCCGTGCATCCGATGTAGTCGAGACACCAAGCTGCAGCTGAGCCACGTTATTGGCCGGGAATGGCTTGCCGATGGTGGTTGATGCGCAGCCAGCGAGTCCAGCCGCAAGAACTCCTACCAGCACCCATGCCGGCATCCGTCTTATTGCCTGATTCATACGCCGTGCCTCCTTGGCGAGGGTTGTGTCAGACGATCTTTCCCAGAATCATCAATGCAAAGGCAATTGACCCACACTGCAACGGGTAGCGCAGGAAAAAGCCTTTGGCCTCGATGAAAAAACTTCCCTGCGATGTGACAGCAGGTGCGGGTGCGGAAGCAGCTGAGGCTTCCACCAAAGGCTCTTTGACTGGCTCATCTTTCACAACGGTGGCGCCGTCCAAGAACTTGAGCACCTGCTTCAACTGATCGGGGTTCAGGTTGTTGAGGGCAGTCTCTCCGAACTCTCGCGAGCAGAACCTGGTCATCGCCTGATAGACGTCCGCGCTATGTGCAAGCTGCAGTGCCTCAGCTACCAACCGCTTTACATGGCTCTGTTCTTTGCTCTCCGCCAGCTGAGCCTTGACCAGCGCCTCGTATACATCGAGAGCCTGGGCCGCCTCTATGAACTGTGCCTTAGAGATCTCTCCCACGCTGCTAACACCGAATCGGGTATGGATCACCTCACGCCAGATAACGCGAGGGTCTAGACCGTAGCCCTCCGCAATCTCCTTCACCCGGTCGTTCAGGTTTCTCCGTTGCGAGAACGCAATTGGCTCCGACGACAGCGTATTACCGATGTTGAACTGCGTACCGAAGTTGACGTTGCCGCTATTGTTCTTCACTCGAACATCAGGCTGGGCGGCACTGTGCTCTTCGGGCGTGGCGCTTGGAAGATTGTCACGGACTCCGTGAAGCTTTTCGGCCAACTTGGCCAGGCGATCATCCTCGCTCTGCATGACTACTCCTTTCCTACGACTTCAGCGATTCACCACCAACTTCAAAATCCTTTCTACCTTGGGCTCATCCAAGGCGGGATCGTCCACCAGGACGTTGTAAACCTCTGCCGCAACCGCCAGGAGCTGGCCGCTTGGCCAGCGCTTACCAGCACTGCCAGCAAAGGCCTCAAGCATTTCCACGATGCGCGCCAGACGCTGCACATCGATTTCACGACTAGGCAAATGCGTCGTTAACGCCGCATTTGAGCGAACCCCAGTAAGCACGTAGAGCACATCAGCCCCTGCAGATGCCCAGACAGCCAGGGCCTCGGCGTCAGGATAGGCGCCACCCTCCTGCTCCCAGCGAATCTGCGTTTTCTTCGAGGCGTCAACCAACTCCGCGAATTGCGTCTGGTTGAAACCCAGCCGTTCGCGTTCCTCTTTGATCCGCATTCCTATGGACAAATTTGTCCCCTTATCGCTTGACGGGTCCCATTTTTGGGACCATCATCGACCCTACAAACACCAAACATCTTTAACGATCTTCAAACATTCGCCGAGGAGCCACCGCCATGGCAACCCAGCAAAAACCCAAGACTGCCGAGCAGGTGAAGAAGCACTTCCGCGATGCGGGCCTCACCGTGACCCAATGGGCCTTGGACAACAACTTCCCACCGAACGCCGTTTACCAGGTGCTCAACGGCTTTTCCAAAGGCCGCTATGGCCAAGCCCATGACATTGCCGTGGCGCTTGGGCTGAAGCAAGTGGCCGCAGCTGCTTGAGCTGTTCCGCCATGCCTGGAATCACCAATCACCGCCTGCAGCAACGTAATGCTGATGGCAAACGGCTAGCGCAGTGGTGCGCCAATGTACCACGGAGCAGCCATGGCACCACCTATCTGACCACCAAGGTCTATGAGGGCTCCGCCATGTCACTGAACATCGAACACATTGACCTCATCCCGCACCCAATGGACGCCTGGCGGGCTGCCCTCGACGCACTGATCGCTTGTGCTCCTGGCGATGCCTGCGACATCGCGTGGCACCTCGCGGATTCCCAGGTGCAGGTTCAGCTCCTGCTTGATCGCACCCCGGCGACCCCAGGTGTCGAAACTCTGGTCGATCGCCTGATGTTGATTGCGGCTGGACGCCTGATCGGCGCTTCGAGAACGCCCAGGCATAACGAGCACGGGTTTACTCATCAAGCCCAGTTTCTCGGTAGCGTGCAACACGCTCTCTGCTTGCCCTTGCATCAGCCATCTCATCAACCAGGTGCTGCATTGTCCGGTGTGCATGAGGCTCAAACGGAGCTCCCTGCCAGTTCGTCGCCAGCATCGACCGGTCCAGCGCCTCATGATCTAGAAGGCCCTGCATCTCTGCGTTTGCAGCCAAATAAAGCCATGCACGAGCAAGGGCATGTATCTGCCCCTCGATCTGCAGCAAGCGAACTTCATCAGCGTCCATCGGGTGACTCCTCGTGTCAGTGAGATTTGCTCGAAATGCTGGCCGACAGGTGCCTCTGCTGCCAACTGATGGATCGGGATTTTTTTCGGATACCCGCCAGGGGTCCGTCGGGAGCGCCATCCGATGAGCCGTCGTAACTGGAAAACCTGGGTGCCACGTTCGCCAGTGGAATCCATTCGTGGCTGCGTTGAGGCGGCGCGCGATCAGCGAAATCGCAGCACGGACCGTCTGTCCTTCGATTACCTGGCGCTGAACAACGGTTCGAGCCTTTACAAGTGGCAGGCCGATGGCCGCCTGCCACTTAGCCTGATCCTGCCCTTGGAGCATGCCTGCGGCTACCCGCTGATCACACGCTACCTGGCGGCCGCCCACGGCAAGCTGCTGGTGGACATCCCAACCGGCCGCTCCAGCTCGGCTGAAGACATGCAGCGACTCCAGCAGGTCCTGCATGAGGCAGCTGGGGCCCTGATGGCCTTCTATGCCGGTCGCCAGAACACCCAGCAAACGCTGGACGCCATCCGTGCCGGCTTGGAGTCCCTGGCCTGGCACCACGGCAACGTCCAGCAGCACGACCACCCGCAACTTGACCTTGGGAGCACAGACCATGAGTGAAGCCCAGCGCATTCATGACGAGCGTTTCGCTGTCGGCAATCCGCGCAGCCCCGAATACAAGGCCGGAGCCCTGTACTGCCTCCGTTATCACGCTGGCGAGACCCCAAAGGCTGATTGCCCCTATCGCATCGGTACCGCCCAGGCGGACGCCTGGTTCGCCGGCTGCTGGGAAGGGACGGACCTGTGGCGCCGCGCCCAGGCAGCGTGCGCCGTATGAGCGCTGCCAACCGCCCCACCAGCAGCGCTGGACGTGTGCTCCGGGTACTCAAGGCCCTGCGCGGCCACACCCTGAGCGGCCTTTCCAATACCGAGCTGGCCCAGGCACTGGGCGAGAGCCCAGCCAACATCACCCGCTACATGGACATCTTGATCGCAGAGGGATGGGCAACCCGGTACGAAGACACCGGCCGCTTCGCCCCGAGCGTGGCCTTCCTGCAGTACGCCATGGCCACGGCAGACGAACTCAACCGCGGCGCTGCCCGCATTCAAGAACTGGGCGCCCGCATCAGCGCCCGCACCTGACCCTGAGGAGTCTCGATGAACAACGCCACATTCACCTCATGGAGGACCGTGTAATGGCTCGTCAATCCCGCACCACCACCGAACCGGCTGAGCCGGACAATCTCGACCAACACGCGCTCCTGGAGCAACAGCACCAGGTCGCGCGACTGACCAACGAACAAGAGGCGACTGTCCGCGCGATCGCCATCCAGCTGGGCTATCAGTTGCCGGCTGATTGCACCGACCCCGACCTAATCCAGCGTGACATCGCCGCCAACATGCGCCGCAGCGTCGAGGCATGTCTGGAGGTAGGGCGTGGTCTGCAGGTGCTCAAGGCCGCATGTGGTCACGGCCAGTTCATCCCACGCCTTGAGTCCCTTGGCCTTGAGACTCGCGTTGCTCAGAAATTTATGGCAGCGGCAGCGAAGTTCGCCAACGGCAAGGGCCAACCGCTGCTCGCGGCCATCGACAGCCAGACCAAGCTGTTCGAGATGCTGGTCCTGGATGATGAACAGCTGGAGGAACTGGAGCTGACCGGACAGACCGGCGAGCTGACCCTCGACGACATCTCCACGATGAGCGTGAAGGAGCTGCGCAAGGCCCTGCGCGACACCCGCGAATCGGTGGAGGCAAAGGACCGCGTGCTGGCCGACAAGAGCGCCAGGATCACCAGCCTGGAAACCGCCCTGGCGAAGAAGCCCAAGGTCATTGTCCTGCAGCCTGAAGAGGAAGCGGTCCAACTGCGCCAGGAGGTCGTCGTCGAGGCCTACAAGGTCGAGGGGCTCCTGCAGGGCACCTTGCGTCAGGCCTTCACCGACCTGGCCGAGCTGGGCGGGCGCACTGGCCAGGATCACCGTGCCTTCCAGGCCTCCCTGGTGCGCAACCTGGAGGTGACCCTGATGGCTATGCGCAGCGAGTTCCGCCTCCCGGAGCTGCACCCCGACGAACTGCCGACCTGGCAGTCGCTGATGGGCCTCGACAACTTGGCCGAGGGCTAACCCATGAACCCCATCCATGCCCAGGAGATCCTGGCCGCACACCAGCAGGCGCTGGCGTCAGGCGCCGGTGGCCGCACCGCTATCTATAAGGCTGCCGCCGCGCGCCTGGGCATGTCCATGGCCACCCTGTACCGCAAACTGGAGTCCTTGACCATGAAGGACAAGCCCCGCAAACGTCGCTCCGACGCGGGTTCGACGGCCATTCCGCTGTACGAGCTGCAGCTGATCTCCGCGCTCCTGGTGGAGAGCATCCGCGCCAACAATAAGCAGCTGTCGTCGATCAAGCTGGCCGTGGCCCGCCTGCGCAGCAACGGCCTGATCCGCGCGGAGTCGGTCCACAAGCCGACCGGCGAGCTGCGCCCGATGTCGGAGAGCGCGATCACCCGCGCTCTCTACCAGAACAACCTGCACCCGTCGCAGCTCCTGGCGCCGGCACCGGCCATCAGCTTGGCGAGCAAGCACCCGAACCACGTCTGGCAGATCGACGCCTCGATCTCCACCCAGTTCTACCTGGACGACGACGGCGCCAAGACCATGAGCCATGCCGAGTACTACGACGGCAAGCCGGAAAACCTGAAGAAGATCGAGCGCAAGCGCCTCTGGCGCTACGTCATCACCGACCACACCAGCGGCACCATCTACGTGCAGTACGTGCTGGGCTCCGAATCGGCCGAGAACATCTGCCACGTCCTGATCTGCGCCATGCAGAAGCGCGGCGAGCAGGACCCGTTCCACGGCGTGCCCTTCATGCTGATGACCGACCCCGGCGCGGCCATGAAGTCGGCGATGTTCCGCAACCTGTGCCAGGCCCTGGGCATCGAGCTGATCATCAACGAAGTCGGCAATGCCCGCGCCAAGGGTCAGGTCGAGCAGGCCCACAACATCGTCGAGAAGGAGTTCGAGTCGGGCCTGAAGCTGGAGAAGGCCGAGTCCCTGGAGCACATCAACGCCCGCGTGGGCGAGTGGATGCGCGCCTACAACGCGACCGAGATCCACACCCGCCATCGCCGCACCCGGTATGGCGTCTGGATGCTGATCACCCCGCAGCAGCTGCGCATCGCGCCGCCCGCCGAGATCTGCCGGGAGATGGCCACCAGCGCGCCGCAGAGCCGCGTTGTCAGCCCGCTGCTGCAGGTGTCCTTCAACAGCGCGGAGTACGACGTCAGCAGCGTTCCGGGCGTGATGGTCGGCGAGAAGGTGCTGATGACCCGCAACCCCTGGCGCGATGCGGAGAGCGCCCAGGTCATCCGCCACGACGACAACGGCCACCAGGTGCTGTTTGTGGTCGAGCGCATCGGGGTCGACCAGTTCGGCTTCCGCGACACCTCGGCCATGCTCGGCGAGGAGTACAAGCGCCACGCCGAAACCCCGGCCCAGGTCGCACGCAAGGTGCTCGAGCAGATCGCTACCGGCACTGACACCCAGGAAGACGCCGAGAAGGCCAGGAAGGCCAAGGCCGTGCCGTTCGCCGGCGCGATCGATCCGCATAAGCACCTGACCGATACCTCGCTGCCGGCCTACCTGCCGAAGCGCGGCACCGAGGTGGAGACCACCGTGACGGTGGCCACCGTTGAGATCAAGCGCATGAGCCACGCTGCGGCCGCCAAGGCCCTACGTGCGCGCATGGGCGCTGACTGGACCGCTGAGTCGCTGTCCTGGCTCAAGTCCAACTACCCGAGTGGCGTCCTGGACAGCGAACTTGACGCCATCGTCCAGCAGCTGCAGGCACCGGTCCGTCCCGGCCTGCGCATCGTGGGAGGGACTCACTGATGCAGCACCTGAAGGAAGTACTCAGCACCGTCAAGAAGGCTCAACGCGACCTGGCCCGCGCCGTGGAAGTTTCCCCGGCGACCATCGCGCAAATCATCAACCACGGCCAATGGCCGAAGTCCATCGACAAGACGCGCCTGTTCGGGCGTATCGCGGACTTCCTTTACGAGAACGGCGCGAACGATGGCGACATCGCCGCGCTGGAAGAAGAGATGGAGCCCCGGCGCGCCAACGCCGAGGCCCCTGCAGCCCCCGAAAACGATCAGGAAAACGAGGAGTGCCAACCCATGCTAATGCCGAAACAGCCCCTGCTGCCAGCAACCAAGCAAGCATTCGGACTGTTCATCGACCCCTTCGACGAGCTGCGCTCGGCCGACGACATGTACGTCACCAAGGACATGCTCTACGTCCGTGAGTCGATGTACCAGGTCGCCAAGAACGATGGCTTCCTCGCCGTGATCGGTGAATCTGGCTCCGGGAAGTCAGGCCTGCGCAAGGACCTGGAACTGCGCCTGGCGCGCGAAGGGTCGACCATCATCGTCATCAAGCCGCATGTCCTGGGCTCGGAAGACAACGACGTGAAGGGCAAGACCATGAAGTCCCTGCACATCGCCGAGGCGATCATGAAGGCGATCGCGCCGCTGGAGAAGCCCAAGTCCAGCCCGCAGGACCGGTTCGACCAGGTCGAAAACGCACTGAAGGCCAGCAACTCTGCAGGCCAGCGCCACCTGCTGATCATCGAAGAAGCCCACAGCCTCTCGATCCCGCTGCTGAAGCACCTGAAGCGGTACCGCGAACTGGAGGACGGCTTCACCAAGCTGCTCTCCATCATCCTGATCGGCCAGCCCGAGCTGGCGGTGAAGCTGTCGCCGCGCAACGCCGAAGTGCGCGAGGTCACTCAGCGCATCGAAATCACCCGCCTGCAGCCGCTCCCGGTGAACCTGGTGGAAGCGCATCTGACCCACCGCCTGAGCCGCGTGGACAAGAGCCTCGGCGATGTTATGGAGGCCGGCGCCGTGCAGGCCCTGATCGAACGCCTGAGCACCAGCGGCAAGGACAAGACGAGCCAGCTCTATCCGCTGGCCATCGCCAACCTCACCAAGGCCGCCATGAACCTTGCCGTGCAGATCGGTGAGGAGCGCGTGACCGCGGACGTAGTTCGGGAGGTGGTGTGACATGGGAACCATCCATCAAATCCAGCTCCCGCCGGTGCAGCCTCCGGCCATGGTCCACCTCACTGATGCTTTCGCCAAGGAACTGGCCGCATTCAACGCCATGACCCGCGCGCTCCACGCCGCTGACATTGAGATCGTGGCCCTGGTGCAGCCCGACAACCGCATCTTCATCCGCACCGAAGACTCCGACCTGGTCAAGAGCAACTTCCTGTCGGAGATCCGAGGCATGCGTTACCGCACCGTCGGCAAGTACACCCACAACGTAGTCACCATCCGCGGCGTCGACGTGGCCTGGCTGACGCCGGTGAAGGAGCAGGACCAATGAACCAGGCAACCGTGCAGGTCCCGATCACTCTCATCAAGACGGAGTACCTCAGCGAGCAAGAGGTTCGCACGCTTCTGGACGAGGCGCTGCTTCAGGTCTTCCAGAAGGATCAGCAGATCTACGAACTGAAGCGGAGCCGGCGGCAAATCGATCGCCTGCTACTCAAGCTCCTCGACCTCTTCATCGCCGAGAACTACTCGAAGCTCCATGCCGAGCTGAAGTTGATGGCCGAATACGTCCAGGAACAGCGAGCTGCCAAGGCTGCAGCAAGGCGGATGCACTGATGATCGCCTATCAAGTCAACGGCCATAGCTACAGGCTGAGTTACGCCGAGCTGCGCGAGGCGCACGTGCGTCTGTGTTCGCTGCCGGACGAGGAGTTCCTGGCTGCACTGCCGGAGGTGCTGCACCTGGCGTGCATGATCGCCTGGCTGAAAGAGGTGCCGGCGGACTTGCTTCTCTGTGACGAGGGCCTGCTGCACCAGCTGACCCACCTGCTGCACATCCCCGATGAACCGCTGATCAACCTCCAGCAGGTTCGGGCCGCCTATGCCTTGCAACTGGAGTTGGCACCATGAATCGACAACTCGAATGCCGGCATTTGGGACCGGAAACGTCTGTCATCCTGGTCGATCTGCTGCGCCAGGCCCAGCCCTATGTGGGCCGGGCTTCTAGCGGCCCCGGCCAGGCGCTCAGCACCAAGATCGTCGACACCCTCGCTCTGATCGGCCAGGCCGAGCAGTGCTCGCCCGCCGTCGCCGACGTGCTCGCCGAGCGCCAGCGCCAGATCCACGTCGAAGGTTTCTCCCTGGAGCACGACGACGAGCACCACAAGGGCGAGCTGGCGATCGCCGCCGCCTGTTATGCGGAAGAAGCCTTCTGCCAGCTGCAGGACCCTGACCGCCTGCCGGAGATCAGCCAGATCGTGCCCTCGCTCTGGCCTTGGGAGCCTAGTTGGTGGAAGCCCAGCCTCGACGCGCGCAAGAACCTGGTTAAAGCCAGCGCGCTCACCATGGCGGCGATCGGTGTGATCGACCGCGCCATCGAACGTGAACTTCTGGAGCTGAGCCATGACTGAGAACCAAGCCACCGCCACCGAAATTCCCGCCGGCTACCGCAAAGACGCCCTCAACCGTCTGGTGCCTGAGGCGGCCATCAAGCCCAGCGACCTACTGCGTGACAAGGTCGTCCTGGTTGCCGTTGAGAAGGCGAAGTTGCTCAGCGAGCAGCTGGCCGCGTTCAAGCACGAAACCTTCGGCGAGATCGAGGCCTTGGAACAGATCAGCGCTGAGCAGTATGGCGTCAAGTTTCGCGGCCAGAAGGGCAACCTGACCCTGACCAGCTTCGACGGTCGCTACAAGCTGTTGCGCACGATCCAGGACCTGATCGAGTTCAACGAGCATCTGCAGGCGGCAAAGGCGTTGCTCGACGAGTGCGCGAGGGAATGGACGGAAAATGCCCACCCAGGCGCCAAAGTGCTCATCAATGACGCCTTCCTAGCGGACCGCTCCGGAAAACTGCGGACTTCCCGCATCCTCGGCCTGCGCCGGCACAACATCGATGACCCTCGCTGGAAGCGCGCCATGAAGGCGATCGGCGATGCGATCCAGGTTAACGGCAGCCGCAGCTATATCCGCCTGTATGAGCGAGTGGGCGACTCCGACCACTACGAAGCGATCAACCTTGACCTGGCGGGGGTGTGACATGGCGAACCTGAAGCGTTTCACCCTGAAGGATGGCTGGAAGGACTGGGACATCACCTTGGAGGTCAATCTGGACCAGCTCACCACCGAGCGGGCCACCCTCATCAACGAGTTCTGGAGCGGTCACGACGATCGCCTCGATGAAGCCGACGGCGACGTCGTGCATGCCGTCATCAAACTTGCTGCAGAGCGCCTGGTATACGCGTTCCTAGAGCGCGGTGGCGCGTCAGTGCGCGACGGTGAGCAGTCGAAGATCTGGACCCAGCAGGATCTGCACGACCAGGAAGGCTGGGGCGGCACTGAGGACGGCGATCCGTTCGGTTGGTGCGGCATTCGCCTGGTCAGCGCTGACGTCCAGGTCGACCTCGATCTTGAGTTCCAGGACGCGTAGCGATGGCCATCGCCCTCAACCAGCTCGCTCAGGAGGCTCTTGAGCGAGCCCGTCGGCGCCAACGACAGTCACAGGCCCGCCTTAATAGACAGGCCTGGACTTCCGACGAAGAAGCCGAACTCCGTAGGCGGTATGCCGATGAGGAAACCAGCCAGATTGCGCTGGATCTTGGTCGCCCGATCGAGCGTGTCTATGCCAAGGCTGCTGCACTCGGACTACACAAATCCGCAGCGTTCATGGCCGATTGCCTACGGAAATGCGGCCAGCAGCGTGCAGAGAATGGTCGTGCAACGCAGTTTCAACCTGGAATGACGCCCTGGAACAAAGGGCAGAAGGGGCTCCCTTCGACTGGTCGGATGAAGGAAACCCAGTTCCGGAAAGGGAATAGGCCGCACACCTGGGTGCCTGTGGGAACAGAGCAGGTCCGGGATGGCTATCTCTGGCGGAAGGTTACCGACTTTGGTGGCCGCCATGACTGGAAGCAGGTCCACGTCATGCTGTGGGAGGAACACAACGGCCCCATCCCAGACGGCCAGATCCTCTGCTTCAAGGATGGCGACAAGCAGAACATCGTCCTGGACAACCTCGAACTGATCACCCGCGCCGAGCGCATGCGGCGCAACACCATTCATCGCTACCCGCCAGAGCTGAAAGACGCGATTCGCGTGGTCGGCAAGCTCAAACGCACCATTCGGGAGATCGAGCATGAAAAACAAAGTTGAAGATCTGCGTAACCATCTCTTCGCCACCCTCGAAGGGCTGCTGGATGAAGAGAAGCCGCTGGATATCGAGCGCGCCAAGGCAATCGCCCAGGTGGGCTCGGTCATCATCGAGTCGGCCAAGGTCGAGGTGAAGGCCATGGAGCTGCTCAACTCAAACGGCAGCAAGTTCCTCCAAATTGGCGAGGAACCCAAGTAATGGCTCTGGCAAAAGCACTGCTCAGTAAGATCCATATCGCGCGACAGCAGCTCGGCCTGGCCGAGGACGTCTATCGCCAGAAGCTCCAGGGCATGTTCGGCAAGGCCTCCTCGAAGGACCTGAGCCCGCGCCAGGCAGAAAAGCTCCTGGAGGAGTTCAAGCGCCTGGGCTGGAAGCCTCAGCCCAGCAAGCGCGCCGCCGGCAAGCCGCATAACTTCAGCAAGCTCCCGGCCGAGATCGAGGTCATCGAAGCCCAGCTGACCGAAATGCGGCTCCCCTGGAGCTACGCGGACAAGATCGCCAAGCAGATGTTCAAGGTGGAGAAGGTGGCCTGGCTCAAAAAGCCTGACCAGGTCAAAGCAGTCCTGGCCGCGCTGCACGTCGAGCAAGAGAAGCGACATCTGCGGGCTGAAGTGGATCGACTCTGCCAAAGCCTCGGCATCGAGCATCCAGAACAGGCCGCCGGATTGGATCAGCTGCCGAAGGACTGGCAGCGGCAACGTCCAATCCTCAAGGCTCTGGTGGATGCCCTGAATGCCGCCGTTGAAGCGAAGGGGAACAGCTGATGGAGCTGCAGTGCCCATGCTGCGGCGAGCAGTTCCCGTTCGAGGCGGGCTTCGCTGATGCAGACGGGAAGCAGCTGGCCGCTCAGTTCGCCGGCATGGACCCGAAACTGGGGCGTGCCGTGCTGGGCTACCTCCGCTTGTTCAGCCCGCGTAGCCGCGGGCTGCGCACCACCAAAGCGATCCGCCTGGTGGCAGACCTGGTCCAACTGGTTGATGCAGGACAGGTTCAAAGGGACGCACGCACGGCGGAGTTCAAGCCGGCCCCGCCGCGACTGTGGGTGGCGGGAATCGAGCAGATGCTGGTGCAGCGCGAGCGACTCCAGCTGCCGCTGGAGAACCACAACTATCTCCGCGCGGTGGTTTGGGGCCTGGCCAGCGATCCCGCCCAGGTTCAGGCGGAGCTGCCGCGGAAGGCACGAAGCGGTGGCCTTACCCCGCAAGGGATCTACCAGGACCAGGTCGGACGAATCCGCTCTGACATGCTGCTCGGCCTGATTTCTAAAGAGGATGGAGAGCGCCAAATCGAAGCGCTGAAGGGGGAAACATGAAACAGGGTTCCATTCTGGCTGAGACTCGCCACGAGCTGCTGGACGACATCGCGGCGCACACGGCAACGGTGCTGTCAGAGCATGGGATCGACGCTGCCTTGGCCGAGCAGGCTGGCAGCGCGGTGGCCGATCATCTGGCGAACCAGTGGCGGGGAGCAACGCTCTACATCCCCTCCGACTATCACCACCGTCTCACGAAACGCGACTTGCAGATCTTGGGCGAGTTCAACGGCCGCAACCACCACGCGCTTGCCCGGAAGTACAATCTGACGCCCAGCTCTATATATAAGCTGCTGAAGCGGACCCAGGACCGGAAGTTCGACCGCGACCAGGGTAAACTGGACCTCGGCGACGGCCTGGCCTGACGGCCGCCGCCTTTTTCATCCTTGGAAACTCTTTTTCACTTCCTATCCCGCTAAATCCCTTTCCCTTCCTCTATATCCCGCAATTATCTCGCTTTACTCTCTTGGTTTATCTCAGTCCCTCTCATCTTGTCTTGCCATGAACGACGCCCGCGGAGCCATCCGGGCAGAGCTCCCATCTTCATGCGCACGCCGAACAGTCCCCTCTCCCTTTGGGAGAGGGTTAGGGTGAGGGTATTCCCAGCCTGCACCGCGTCTGTCCGGAACAACCACCCATGAAATCCATCTTCCTGCGCATCTACGGCGGCATGCTGCTGACCCTGGTGGCGGTCGCCGCGCTGGCGGTGCTGACCTTACACCTGGTCAACGACGTGCGCGGCGAGCGCTACCGCGAGGACCTGGCGCGCGGCACCTTCCGCCTGATGGCGGACGAGCTGCTGCCGATGAGCGAGGTGGATCGCAAGCGCGCGCTGAGCCAGTGGAGCCGCCTGCTGGGCATTCCGCTGAAGCTCACCAGCCTGGACGCGCTGGGCATGGAAGGGCGCAGCCGCGCGCGGCTGATGAACGACCAGGTGCTGGTGCAGGCCGGCGCGCCCCATGAAGTGAAGGTGATGACCCAGGTGAGCGCGGCCGAAGGGCTGATCCTCACCGGCGAGGTGGAGCAGGTCAGCGAGCAGCTGGCGCGCGCGACGATCTACCTGCTGATGGACGAGCTCAAGCGCTACCCGGCCAGCGAGCAGCCTTATCACCTGGCGCGCATCGTCCGCGACAAGCGCTTCGGCTTCGAGGTGCACCTGCTGCGCCTGAAGGAAGTCGACCTCGACGACGACCAGAGCCGCCGGGTGGAAGAGGGCGATACGGTGATGGCGCTGGGCAAGGGCGGCGATTCGATCCGCGTGCTCTCGGGCATCCTCGACACGCCCTGGGTGCTGGAGCTGGGGCCGATCTACCAGATGAATCCGTATCCGCCGCAGTTGCTGACGATCATCGTGGTCGTCGCGCTGACCCTGATAGGCCTGACGCTCTATCTATTGATCAGTGGCCTGGAGCAACGCCTGCGTGGCCTGGAATCCGCCGCCACGCGCATCGCCCGCGGCAGCCTGGATACCCGCGTGGAAGTGCGCGGGGCGGACTCCGTCGGGCGGCTGGCCGGGGCCTTCAACCACATGGCCGAGCAGCTGCACCTGTTGCTGACGGTGCAGCGCGAGCTGGTGCGCGCGGTTTCCCACGAGCTGCGCACGCCGGTGGCGCGGCTGCGCTTCGGGCTGGAGATGATCGAGTCCGCCGAGACCGACACGGCGCGGCGCAAGTACATGGAGGGCATGGATGGCGACATCCAGGACCTCGACCAACTGGTGGACGAGATGCTCACCTACGCGCGGCTGGAGCAGGGCTCGCCGGCGCTGAGTTACCAGCGCATCGAATTGGGCGCGCTGGTGGAGCAGGTGGTGGCGGAGATCGCCCCGCTGCGCCGGGAAATCACTGTCACCTGCGAGCCGGGTGCGTTGGTGCCGTTCGACCAGGGCAGCTGGATCGAGGCCGAGCCGCGCTATCTGCATCGCGCCCTGCAGAACCTGATGACCAATGCGCTGCGCTACGCCGAAGGGCGGGTGCGGGTGAGTTACCGGGTGAGCGTGGATCGCTGCCAGGTCGATGTGGAAGACGACGGCCCTGGCGTGCCGGAAGCGCAGTGGCACCGGCTGTTCCAGCCGTTCTTCCGCGCGGACGACAGTCGTGCGCGGGTCACCGGTGGGCATGGGCTGGGGCTTTCCATCGTGCGGCGGATCATCCATTGGCATGGCGGCCGCGCGCAGATCGCGAAGAGCGAAGTGCTGGGTGGCGCGTGCTTCACGCTGATGTGGCCGCGCCGCCAGGCACCGAAGGTCGACGACAGTATTTGACCTTGAAGTCAAAAAATGCAGAATGCTGCGGTGCCATCACGGGTTGATGGCGCCCGCCGCGTCGCTGTGCAATTTCCTTCAGTGAAACAGCTCTCTTAAGAGGTATTGCAGAGTCACCGGTATCGTTATGTAATTTTTGCTATAACGAGCGCTTGCGGCAGGGCAGGCGGGCCGGTTAGCGACAGGCCCGCGCAGGGTTTCAGGCAGGAACACCGAGGATCACATGGGACGCTTTGATCACTGCAGTCGCCTTCACGCCAGCCGCCAGGCCGAGCTCGCTGACCGCATCGCGGGTGACCACCGCGACCACTTCGGCGCCGCCGGGCAGGCCCAGCACCACCTCGGCATTCACCGCTCCATCGGTAACCGACTTGACCGTGCCGCTCAGGCAGTTGCGCGCGGACAGGCGGATGTCCTCGGCCTCGGTCATCAGCATTACCCAGGGCGCCTTGACCAGCGCGATGACGTCCTTGCCCTGGGCCAGGCCCAGGCTCTTGACGCTTTCCTCGGTGACGATCGCCACCAGTTCGCTGCCGCCGGGCAGGGCGACCACGACTTCTGCATTGACCGCACCGTTGCGCAGTTGCTTGACGCTGCCCTTGAAGACGTTGCGTGCACTGACCTTCATGAACTGACTCTCCTGAATTCGTTTGCATGGCCGGCTTCGCGCCGGATACATCGCGGGACTGAACTGAGGTTATAGACCAGTCCTGACCGTTCAACGCTTGAAAACAACAACCCACTGGAGCATCACGATGAAACACCGCTTCGCAAGCCTGTCCCTGCTGGTCGCTTCCTGCTTCACCCTGCACTCGGCCCTGGCCGATGAAGTGCAGGTCGCCGTCGCCGCCAACTTCACCGCGCCGATCCAGGCAATCGCCAAGGACTTCGAGAAGGACACCGGCCACAAACTGGTCGCCGCCTACGGCGCCACTGGCCAGTTCTACACCCAGATCAAGAACGGCGCGCCGTTCGAAGTCTTCCTCGCCGCCGACGACAGCACACCGAAGAAACTCGAAGCCGAGAAGGAAATCGTCCCCGGTTCGCGCTTCACTTATGCCATCGGCACTCTGGCGCTGTGGTCGGCAAAAGACGGCTACGTCGATGCCAAGGGCGACGTGCTGAAGAAGAACGAGTACAAGCACCTGTCGATCGCCAACCCGAAAGCCGCGCCTTACGGCCTGGCCGCTACCCAGGTGATCGACAAGCTCGGCCTGAAGGACAAGGTCGCCGGCAAGATCGTCGAAGGCCAGAACATCACCCAGGCCTTCCAGTTCGTTTCCACCGGCAACGCGGAGCTGGGCTTCGTGGCGTTGTCGCAGATCTACAAGGATGGCAAGGTGACCAGCGGTTCCGCCTGGGTCGTCCCGGCTGACCTGCACGACCCGATCCGCCAGGACGCCGTGATCCTCAACAAAGGCAAGGACAGCGCTGCCGCCAAGGCGCTGGTCGAGTACCTGAAAGGTCCGAAAGCCGCCGCGGTGATCAAGTCCTACGGCTACGAACTCTGATTTTCTGAAGGAATAGGCAATGCCCCTCACGCAGGAGGATTTCCTGGCCATCCGGCTCACCATCGAGCTGGCTGCCCTGAGCACCCTGATCCTCCTGCTGATCGGCACGCCGATCGCCTGGTGGCTGTCGCGCACCCGCTCCTGGCTGAAAGGCCCGCTGGGAGCGGTGGTGGCGCTGCCGCTGGTGCTGCCGCCCACGGTGATCGGCTTCTACCTGCTGATCACCATGGGCCCCAACGGCTTCATCGGTCACGCCACCGAGAGCCTGGGCCTGGGACGGCTGCCGTTCACCTTCGCCGGGCTCGTGGTGGGCTCGGTGTTCTATTCGCTGCCCTTCGTGGTGCAGCCGTTGCAGAACGCCTTCGAGGCGATCGGCGACAAACCGCTGGAGGCTGCCGCGACGTTGCGTGCGAGCCCCCTGGATACCTTCTTCTCGGTGGTCCTGCCGCTGGCGCGGCCGGGCTTCATCACCGCCAGCATCCTCGGCTTCGCCCATACCGTGGGCGAGTTCGGCGTGGTGCTGATGATCGGCGGCAACATCCCGGGCAAGACCCGCGTGGTGTCGGTGCAGATATTCGACCACGTCGAGGCCATGGAGTATGCCCAGGCGCACTGGCTGGCCGGCGGCATGGTGATCTTCTCCTTCTTCGTCCTGCTGGCGCTCTATGCGAGCCGCCGCAGCCGTTCGGCCTGGGCCTGAGGTGGGCATGCCGCAAGAGCTTTCCGCACGCGCCATCGAGGCCCGTTTCCAGATCGCCTATTCGGGCTTCAGCCTGGATGTCGACCTGCAGTTGCCGGGCAAGGGCGTGACCGCGCTGTTCGGCCATTCCGGCTCCGGCAAGACCACCTGCCTGCGTTGCGTGGCGGGCCTGGAACGTGCGCCGCTCGGCCGCCTGGTGGTGAATGGCGAGGTCTGGCAGGACAGCGCCAGCGGCGTGTTCCTGCCGCCGCACAAGCGCGCGCTGGGTTACGTGTTCCAGGACGCCAACCTGTTCGAGCACCTGTCGGTGAAGCGCAATCTCGCCTATGGCATGAAGCGCGTGCCGCGCGACCAGCATCGCGTCGAGCTGGAGCAGGCCTGCGAGCTGCTCGGTATCGGCCATCTGCTTGAGCGCATGCCGGGGCATCTCTCCGGTGGCGAACGCCAGCGCGTCGGCATGGCCCGCGCCCTGCTGACCAGCCCGCGTCTGCTGCTGATGGATGAACCGCTGGCGGCGCTGGACCTCAAGCGCAAGGCGGAAATCCTGCCGTACCTGGAACGCCTGCACGACGAACTGGATATCCCGATTCTCTACGTCAGCCACTCGCCAGACGAAGTGGCGCGGCTGGCCGATCACCTGGTGTTGCTGGACCAGGGCAAGGCGATTGCCAGCGGCCCGGTGATGGAAACCCTGGCGCGCACCGACCTGCCGATTTCCCATCTGGAAGATGCCGGCGTGGTGATCGACGGCCAGGTGCTCGGGCACAATGCCGACTACGGGCTGCTGACCCTGGCGTTGCCGCATTGCGAGCAGCGCATTCGCCTGGCCCACGCGCCGATGGACAAGGGCAGGGCACTGCGTATCAAGGTGCAGGCGCGGGACGTCAGCCTGAGCCTGGAGCCGGCGGCCCACAGCAGCATCCTCAACGTGCTGCCGGCGACCGTCGTCGAGATCGTGTCGACGGAGAACCCGGCGCATCGGCTGGTGAAGCTGGATGTGGCCGGCACGCCGCTGCTGGCGCGGATCACCCGCTATTCCCATGACCAGCTCGGCCTGCAGGCCGGGCAGGCCGTATGGGCGCAGATCAAGTCGGTGGCGTTGCTGGCATAGTTCAGCGCGCATCCGCGTTCGTAGGATGGGTGGAGCGCAGCGACACCCATGCTGTCGGTGTGCTGGAACGATGGGTATCGCTGCGCTCCACGCCATCCTACAAGCGCCATGTGTGCCGCGAATTTTTGCGAAAAAGTCAGAAAGAAAAAGGGCGGCTCATGGCCGCCCTTCCTGTTTCATTCCGCGCCTTACAGCAGCGGGATGGTGTAGCTGACGATCAGGCGGTTTTCGTCCTGGTCACGCTGATTGGGCACGCCCTGGGTGGAGGCTGCCGGCAGGCCGCTGCGCATGGTGGCGTTTTTCCAGGCCAGGCCCAGGCCCTTGAAGGTACCTTCCGGGACCACGTAGCCCAGGGCGATATCACGCTCCCACTCGCCCTTGTCACCTTGCTTGGTGTCGATGTTGTCGGCGTTCAGGTAGAGCACGCTGAAGGTCAGGCCCGGTACGCCGAGGTCGGCGAAGTCGTAAGCGTAGCGACCGATCCAGGTGCGCTCGCCGGCATGGTTGAACTTCAGCAACTGGGCGTCGGAAATCAGGTAGGTACTGGTGCCTTCACCGTCGCCACGGTTCAGATAGGGGAAGTCACTGTCGCCGGTCATGGTCTGGTAGCCGGCGCCGATGCTGTGGCCACCCAGGGCGTAGGTGAACATGCCGCTGTAGACGTTGTTGTCCACTTCGCCCTTGAGGCTGTTGCCACCGTAGTAGCCGCTGCTGACGTAGCCGTCGGCACGGCCGGAGGCGCTGCCGTTCTTGCCGTCGGAGTCACTGATGAAGACGCGGATATCCGATTTCAGCGTGCCCGGACCGATGGCCCAGTTGTGGACCAGGCCGAGGTAGTTCTGCTTGTAGAAGTTGTCCAGCTCGCCGTAGTAGTACGACAGCGTCAGGTTCTTGGTCGCCTTGTAGTCGCCGCCGGCGAAGTAGAACTTGTTGCTGTCGCGGGAGGTGGCGGTGCTGCCGTTGGCGCCGGCGATGGACATGCTGCGCCAGTCGGTGGAGTTGCGGCCCTTGGTGTGGGTCAGTTGGCCACCGGTCACGGTCAGGTTGTCGATGTCGGTGGAGGTGACCTGGCCACCTTCGTAGGTCATTGGCAGCAGGCGAGCGTCGTTGTAGACCACCACCGGCAGCTTGGGCTGCAGGGTGCCGTAGCGGAATTCGGTCTTGGAGATCTTCGCCTTGGCGGTCAGGCCCAGGCTGCTGAAGTCATCGACGGCGCTGCCATCGCTTTCCAGCGGGAAGATGGTCCCGGGTTGCCTGTCGCTGTTGAGCTTGCCGGCCCTGCCGCCGCCGTCCAGGCGCACGCCGAGCATGCCCAGGGCGTCAACGCCGAAGCCCACGGTGCCCTGGGTGAATCCGGAGGCGTAGTTGAGCATGAAGCCCTGGCCCCATTCTTCCTGCTTGCTGGGCTGGTTGGCGGCGTTGCCGTTGCGGTTGTCGGTGTTGATGTAGAAGTTGCGCAGGGTCAGGCTGGCCTTGCTGTCTTCGATGAAGCCGCCGGCGTATGCCGATTGCGCGATGAGGCCGAGCGAGCTGGCCGCAATGGCGAGCGCCAGGGTGTTTCTGGTCATTACGTTTGCTCCGATGGTCATTTCTTTTTGTGGGGACCCCAAGAACCAGACGTTGCCGTTTGGCTGTATATGATTCTATATACCGATAGACATTCTGACGATTCCTCTGAAGGAAAGCTCTGAGGATCAAAAGAGGTAGAGGGCGTCTGGGTGGCGTGCATGACGCCAAATTCTGACTTTTAAGTCAAGACTTTCAGTTATTTCTGTCAGCTGCGGGAATGGCGACCAGGCTCAGCAGGCGCTCATCGAACAGGCTGAACTGCCCGTCGATCTCCTTGCCGTGGTGCCATTCCGCCGACAGGTCGGTGAGCAGCCGCAGGCGTGCGTGGCCGCCGGCGGACCAGCTGAGCAGCTCGGCGTGCTCGAAGTAGAAGCGCTTGCGCACCAGCGGAAAGAGCGCCTTGAACAGGCTTTCCTTGAGGGAAAAGGTCAGGGTGACCTGCAGCGCCGCCTGCTGCGGATCGAGGCGCGCCAACTCGTCCTGCGTCAGGATTTCTGCTGCCAGCCGCTGCGCCCGCGCGGTTTCCAGACGGTTCTCCACATCCAGTCCGAGCCCGCGCCAGTGGCTGTCACGGGCGACGATCGCCGCTGCCCAGCCGTCGCCATGGGTGATCGAGCCGCAGAAGCCTGCCGGCCAGACCGGCGCTCGCTCTTCATCCGTACCGGGTACCCAGGCCTCGCTGCCTGCGGCCAGCAACGCCTCACGGGCGCACAGGCGCCCGGCGAGGTATTCGGCCTGACGCTTGGCCACGGACCGCTGGATATTGGCCGGCGCCTCCACCCGGCTCAGGGCGAAATCCCCGGCCTGCAGGCGCTGGCGGTCGAAGCGGGTGCTGCGCAACTGGCAGCCGGCCAGGGGCGTGGGCAGCGGCCAGTCGGCGTCGAGTGGAGTACAGAAGTCGGGGAGGGCGGTCATGGGAACATTCTGCCGCGCCAGAACGTGGCTCACCAGTCACGCGGCACTTACATTCGTTTGCAAACCTTCACCAAAGGCGTACGGATTCATCCGACAAGCTTTGACACACTGCGCCCCGCGTTCCCAAGGGGACGCAGGTGAGGTTGTTGTTGGAGTGCCGCCACGGTGGGCTCCGACCTTTACACTTGATTGAGTGCGGGAGCCCGAATGGGCTCCCGTTTTTTATTGCCTGGCGTTTTTACGCGCCCTCAGGCTTGACGTCGAAGATTTCCTTGAAGAAGGCCTGCAGGTCCGCCCAGGACTTCTGGTCGGCAGTCTTGTCGTAGCCCACGTCCAGGCCATGGCCCTTGTGCTTGTCGGCGTCCGGGCTGGTGAAGCTGTGCTTGGCGCCGGGCTGGACCACCAGCTTGTAGTCGGCGTTGGCGTTGTCCATCTCTGCCTTGAAGGCTGCGACGCTCTCGGCCGGCACCAGGGTGTCGGCGCCGCCATGCTCGACCAGAATCTTCGCCTTGATCGCCCCTGGCTGCGCCGGCGTCTGGGTCGCCAGCACGCCGTGGAAGCTGGCCACGCCGGCCAGCGGCAGGCCGGCGCGGGCCATATCCAGTACCACCTTGCCGCCGAAGCAGTAGCCGATCGCGGCGATCTTGCTCGGGTCGGTCTGCGGCTGCTTCTTCAGCAGTTCCAGCCCGGCCTGGAAGCGCGCCTTGGCGGCATCGGCGTTCTTCAGCGCCTCGGCCATGAAGGCCTTGGCGTCGTTGGGGTGTTCGGTGTGTTTGCCGTTGCCGTACATGTCGATGGCCAGTGCGCTGTAGCCCAGTTCGGCGAGCTGCCGGGCGCGGCTTTTCGCGTAGTCGTTCAGGCCCCAGAACTCATGGACGACGATGACGCCGGGACGAATGCCGGATTTGGCGTCGTCGTAGGCGAAGTAGCCGATCATCTTCGTGCCGTCAGTGGATTCGTAAGGGATTTCCTGGGTCTTGATCGCGGCGGAAGCGCTGGCCGCGAAGGCGAGCAGCAGCAGGGCGGTGAGCAGGCGCATGGTGAGACTCCTGAGCGGGGAACCTTGAAGATAGCCGTTGAGGCGGAAAACGCTCGTGCAGAATGCACGCAGCCGCTCAAGGGCGCGGTTGTTGGTCGAAAGATAGAACGCCGGACGAGTGAAAAGTCCGACAGCCTCGTCTACCCTTGCGCCCATGTCCTGACCCGCGAAGCGATAGGCCGATGTTGGACCTGAGCACCTGGAATCTGACCATTCCCCAGCGCGGCCCGGCCGCGACCATTTCCACGGCCAAGCTCGGCCGTGACTACGAGAGCGCGTATTTCCGCCGCAGCGCCGATGGTGTGGAGTTCTGGGTGCCGGTGAATGGCGCCCATACCAGCGGCAGCGAATTTCCCCGTACCGAACTGCGCGAGACCAGGCCGGACGGCCGCCTGGTGACCTGGCGCTATCCGTTGGCAGAGAACCAGATGGTCGCCACCCTGCGCGTGGAGGCCGTGCCTTCCAGTCGGCGCATGGTGATCGGGCAGATCCACAGCAACGGCAGCGGCAGCGCCGAGGCCTTGCCGCTGGTCAAACTGGTCTACCAGCAACGCCTGGACAAGGCGCGGGTGCAGGCACTGGTTCGCGATCGGCCGGATGACATCACCACGCGCACCTATACCGTCTATGACGGCATCCCCCTGGGCGATACCTTTACCTACCGGCTGGGCGTGTCCAGCAGCGGCGTGCTGAGCGTGCAGGTCGAGAATGGCCAGGTCAGCCAGCAACTGGATACGCAATGGGCCTACCAGGGCCTGTACTTCAAGGCAGGCCTCTACCTGCAGGACAATCGCGGGCCCGCCAGCGAAGGCGGGCGCGCCACCTTCACCGATCTGAGCATTCGACACCAATGAAGACTTCCTCCATCGTCCGCCGCGCTTCCCTGGCCTTGTCCCTGCTGCTGCCGGCGGCACTGGCGCAGGCCGCGCCGGGCGACGATTTCGGCGCCTGCCTGAACCGCCTGCAGGGCGCCGCCCAGGCCAAGGGCGTCAGTGCCGCGAGCTTCGCGCAGTTCACCCAGGGCCTGCAGCCGGACATGACCGTGCTGCCACTGCTGGATGCCCAGCCCGAGTTCACCACGCCGATCTGGGATTACCTGGCCGGGCTGGTGGACGAGCAGCGTGTCGCCGACGGCAAGGCGCGCATGGCCGAGCATGCCGACCTGCTGCGCAAGGTCGCCGCGCGCTATCAGGTCGATCCGGCCACGGTGGTCGCCGTGTGGGGCGTGGAGAGCGATTACGGGCGCATCACCGGCAAGCGGCCGCTGCTGGTTTCGCTGTCGACGCTGTCCTGCTACGGGCGGCGTCAGGCGTTCTTCCAGGGCGAGTTCATCGCTACCCTCAAGCTGCTGCAGCAGGGCGATATTCGTGACAGCGGCATCACCGGTTCCTGGGCCGGCGCCTTCGGCCAGACGCAGTTCATGCCCTCGACCTACGCGCGCATCGCCGAGGACTTCGACGGCGACGGCCACCGCGATCTGGTGGGCAGCACCGCCGACGCCCTGGCGTCCACCGCCAACTACCTGCGCAAGGCCGGCTGGCGTGAAGGCCAGCCCTGGGGCTACGAAGTGAAGCTGCCGGCGGGGTTCGATGCCTCCCAAGCCGGACGCACCAAGCGCCGGGCGCTGTCCGACTGGACCAGCCGAGGCGTGAAACGTATCGATGGCAAGCCGATCCCCAGCCTCGATTCCAAGGCGGCCGTCCTGCTCCCGGCGGGCGTCAACGGTCCGGCCTTCCTGGTGCTGCGCAACTATGACGCGATCTATTCCTACAACGCAGCGGAAAGCTACGCACTGGCCATTGCCCTGCTGTCCGACCGCCTGCGCGGCGAGCCGGGGCTGCGCACGCCTTGGCCGACCGACGATCCGGGCCTGAGCCGGGCACAGCGCAAGGAGTTGCAGGAGTTGCTGATCCAGCGCGGCCATGACATCGGCCAGGCGGACGGGATGATCGGCGACGTGACGCGCAAGGCGATCCAGCAGGAGCAGAACAGACTGGGTCTTACGCCGGCGGATGGGCGGGCTGGGCAGAAGATTCTCAAGGCGTTGAAGGGCGGCTGACAGCGCCGCTCTGTGATTTGGCGAAGCCCCGGCATGGCCGGGGCTTTTCGTTTGGCGTGAGGCACTGCTGTAGGAGCGAGCTTGCTCGCGAACCAGCGGCGCGCGCAGCGGTGTCCTGTGCATACGTATCTCGTGTATGAAATTTCCTTCAGCCGTATCGTTCAGCATTGGTTCAGCAGCCGGACAGGTTCGGTTCAGTGCCCCCCTCGTAACCTTCTCCCCGTCAACACATTACAGACATCCTTGACGGGAGAATCCCCATGAAAGCCATGAAGAAAATCGCCCTCGCCAGCGCCATCCTCGGTGCCAGCTTCGCTGCCACCGCCGCCAATGCCGCCGACACCTTCGTCGGCATGACCTGGGGCGAAACCAGCAACAACATCCAGAAGTCCGACGCGCTGAACCGCAACCTGAACAACCCGAAACTCGACAGCGTGATCAACAACAGCGGTACCTGGGGCGTACGCGCCGGCCAGCAGATGGAGCAGGGCCGCTACTACGTGACCTATGAAAACGTCTCCGACACCGAGAACGGCCTGAAGCTGCGCCAGCAGAACCTGCTCGGCAGCTACGATGCCTTCCTGCCGCTGGGCGACCAGGGCACCAAGCTGTTCGGCGGCGGCACCGCCGGCCTGGTCAAGCTGGAGCAGGACTCCAAGGGCTACAGCCGCGACAGCGATGTGGGTTACGCCATCGGCGCGCAAGCCGGTATCCTCCAGGAACTCGGCAAGAACGCATCCGTAGAAGGCGGCTACCGTTACCTGCGTACCAACGCGAGTACCGAGATGAGCCCGCACGGTGGCAGCAAGGTGGGATCCCTTGACCTGCACAGCAGCTCCCAGTTCTACCTGGGCGCCAACTACAAGTTCTGACCGGTACCGCAACCGGGCCCCGTGCGGCCCGGTTGCCTGACTCAGGGAGCACGCGCATGAAACTGCTGGTGGTGGAAGACGAGGCGCTGTTGCGCCATCACCTGTATACCCGGCTCGGCGAGCAAGGCCACGTGGTCGATGCCGTCGCCAATGCCGAAGAGGCGCTTTACCGCGCCAGCGAATACCATCACGACCTGGCGATGATCGACCTCGGCTTGCCGGGCATGAGCGGCCTGGACCTGATCCGCGAATTCCGCAGCCAGGGCAAGAGCTTCCCGATTCTGATCCTCACCGCTCGCGGCAACTGGCAGGACAAGGTCGAAGGCCTGGCCGCCGGCGCCGACGACTATGTGGTCAAGCCCTTCCAGTTCGAAGAGCTGGAGGCGCGCCTGAACGCGCTGCTGCGCCGCTCCAGCGGCTTCGCCCAGTCGAGCATCGAGGCCGGCCCGCTGGTGCTGGACATCAACCGCAAGCAGGCGCTGGTCAACGGCGAGTCGCTGCAACTGACCGCCTTCGAGTACCGCATCCTCGAGTACCTCATGCGCCATCACCAGCAGGTAGTGGCCAAGGAACGCCTGATCGAGCAGCTCTACCCGGACGACGACGAGCGCGATCCGAACGTCATCGAAGTACTGGTCGGCCGCCTGCGCCGCAAGCTCGAGACCGCCGCGGGCTTCAAGCCGATCGATACCGTGCGTGGCCAGGGCTACATCTTCAACGAGCTGTGTAAATGATCCGCTCGCTACGCCTGCGCCTGATGATCGGGGCGGCGATTCTCGCCGTGCTGTTCATGGCGGCGCTGCTGCCGGCTCTCCAGCGCGCGTTCAGCATCGCCCTGGAGAATGCCATCCAGCAGCGCCTGGCGGCGGACGTGGCGACCCTGGTGTCCTCGGCGCGTATCGATGGCAATGTCCTGAGCATGCCCGAGCACCTGCCGGTGGAGGATTTCAACCTTCCCGAGTCGAAGCTGCTGGGCTTCATCTACGACCAGTCCGGCAAGCTGGTGTGGCGCTCCACCTCGGCCCAGGACGAGACGGTCGAATACTCGCCCAAGTACGACGGCATGATCGACGAGTTCACCCGTATCCGCGATGCCGGCGGCCAGGAGTTCTTCGTCTACGACGTCGAGATCGACCTGCTCGGTGGCAAGCGCGCGGCCTACAGCATCGTCACCATGCAGCCGGAGAGCGAGTTCCGCGAACTGGTCAGCGGCTTCCGCGATCAGCTCTACCTCTGGCTGGGTGGCGCGCTGTTGCTGTTGCTGGGGCTGCTGTGGCTCGGCCTGGGCTGGGGCTTCCGCTCCATGCGCGGCTTGCGTTCGGAGCTGGACCAGATCGAGACCGGCGACCGCGAACGCCTGAGCGACGATCATCCTGCCGAGATGCTGCGCCTGACCGATTCGGTGAACCGCCTGCTGGACAGCGAACGCGCCCAGCGCGAGCGCTACCGCAATTCCCTGGGTGACCTTGCGCACAGCCTGAAGACGCCGCTGGCGGTGTTGCAGGGGGTCAGCGAAACCCTCGCCAGCGAGCCGAAGCACCGCGAGCAGGTGCTGGTACTGCAAACCCAGATCGAACGCATGAGCCAGCAGATCGGCTACCAGTTGCAGCGCGCATCCATGCGTAAAAGCGGTCTGATTCGCCACCGTGCGGCTCTCGATCCGCTGCTGGATACCATTGCCGGCGCGCTGGACAAGGTCTACCGCGACAAGCGCGTGAAGCTGGAGCGCGACATCCCGCCGGGATTGTCCCTGCCGCTGGAAAAGGGCGCGCTGCTGGAGATGCTCGGCAATCTGCTGGAAAACGCCTATCGGCTGTGCCTGACCACGGTAAAAGTCAGCGCGCGGAAGAGTGGCCGGATGTTCGAGTTGATCATCGAGGACGATGGCCCCGGGGTACCGGCCAGCCAGCGCGAGCGCATCCTCAAGCGCGGCGAGCGGCTGGACACCCAGCACCCCGGCCAGGGCATCGGTACGGCGGTGGTGAAGGACATCATCGACAGCTACGACGGCGAGCTGGCGCTGGAGGAGTCCGCGCTGGGCGGCGCCTGCTTCCGCATTCGCCTGCCGGGTTGAATCCTGAATTTGCGTAGGAGCAACTGTCTTCTCTGGATGGTCCGTCGCTGCGTCTTCCCCCTCACCCCAACCCTGTCTGCGCGCCCCGCTCCTCAGGGAGAGGGGCAGTCCGAGCCGACTGACGCTAAGGTTTGATCCTGCACCGAACGGTCCCCTCTCCCCTTGGGAGAGGGCTAGGGTGAGGGATGGCCTAAGCGCAGAGGTATCTCGTAGGAGCGGACTCTGTCCGCGATGAGTTCGCTGCGTGCCGGACGCCATCGCGGACGGAGTCCGCTCCTACAAGAGCTGATCACGCGGTGTCTGACGCGGAAGTGTCTGCGGCGCGGCACGTACCTCATTCCCCCTGCTGTGCCCGATACGCCCCCGGCGTCAGCCCCGTCCATTTCTTGAACGCCCGGTGGAACGCCGAGGGCTCGGAGAAACCGAGCTGGTCGGCGATGTCCTGGATGGAGAGCTCGTCGCGGCCCAGGTAGTAGATCGCCAGATCGCGGCGCAGCTGGTCCTTCAATTCCTGGAAGTTCGGCCCTTCCTCGCGCAGGTGCCGGCGCAGGGTCTGCGGGCTCATGTGCAGTTGCGCGGCGACCTGCTCGAGGTCCGGCCAACTGCGGCAGTCGCGGCCGAGCAGGCGGCGGATCTGGCTGGTCAGGCTGTCGCCGCCATCCGGGCGGGCGAGCAGGTCGGCCGGGGAGTCCTTGAGGAAGTGCTTGAGCGTGCGTTCGTCCTGCAGCAGCGGCATGTCGAGGTAGCGTGCCTGCAGCAGCAGGCTGGTGCTGCCGGCGGAAAAGCGGCGAGGGCAGGGGAACAGCAGGTCGTACTCGGCCTGGTGCTCGGGCGCCGGGTAGCTGAAGGTGGCTTCCTCCAGGCGGATGCGCTGGCCGATCAGCCAACTGGCCAGGCGGTGCCAGATCAGCAGCAGGCTCTCGGTGAGGAAGTGGTCCGGGTCGCGCAGGTGAGTCTCGTCCAGGGTCAGCCGGGCGCGGTCGCCATCGCGAACCAGCTCGATCCGTGGCGCCTCGGGAAACAACCCGTAGAACAGCGAACCACGGCCCAGCGCCTTTTCCAGCGTGCGGCAGTGGATGATCGCGTTGCACATCATGGCGAAGGTACCGCGCTTGCTCGGCAGGCTGCCGAAGCCCATGTATTCGTCGTCCAGCGCTTCCCAGAGGGTCTGCATCAGGCGGCTGAACTGCTCGGGATCGATCCGTGCGCGAGGCTCGTCGAGGATGGCCGGGACGATGCCGGCGTCGCGCAGCAGCGCCTGGACGTCGAGCCCCTTGCGCTGGGCGCCATGCACGGCGGCGCGGACGAAATGGCTGGCAATGGTGCGTTCTCGCATGAGCGGTCCTTGTTGTTCTGGCCGCGCGTCCAGGAACCGCGTGGCAAACCCGATCGAACCTGATCGGAGTTCTACAATCTACGGTACGAAGGCCGTGGCGGATACCCGCCAGAGGGCGGGAAACCCGCCAGCGAGAAGGCGGGTTTCCGCCAGAATCGTTGTCTTCCGTGCCGCGACTTTTCACGGAGCTCATTGAATTTAAAGGGATTAGATATTTTTTAAAGGTCTGGCACAGCACTTGCCATATGCGATCAAGGCCTGCCGTCTGGCATGCCCTGAAAACAAATTCTCCCATTGCAGGGAGATAACGCGTTCGGTCTTGCGCCTCCCCTGGAGCGCAGGCCCAGAGGACAGAGCTGCCATGACCAAGCAACCCTTCTACAAAAGCCTGTATGTGCAGGTGCTGATCGCCATCGCCATCGGTATCGCACTCGGCCACTTCTACCCCGACACCGCCAAACTGATGAAGCCGCTGGGCGATGGCTTCGTCAAACTGATCAAGATGGCCATCGCGCCGATCATCTTCTGCACCGTGGTTACCGGTATCGCCGGCATGCAGAGCATGAAGGCGGTGGGCAAGACGGGCGGCATGGCGCTGCTGTACTTCGAAATCGTTTCCACCGTCGCGCTGATCATCGGCCTGGTCGTGGTCAACGTCGTCCAGCCGGGCGCCGGCATGCACGCCGACGTCGCCACGCTGACCGCCGAAATGAACAAGAACGCGGCGCTCACCGGCTTCATCGCTTCGGGCGAGAAGCAGAGCACCATCGACTTCTTCATGAACGTCATCCCGAGCACCGTGGTCGGCGCCTTCGCCAATGGTGACATCCTCCAGGTGCTGTTCTTCTCCGTGCTGTTCGGTTACGCGCTGCACCGCCTGGGTGACTACGGCAAGCCGGTGTTCGAGTTCATCGATCGCATCACCCACGTGATGTTCAACATCATCAACGTGATCATGAAGGTCGCTCCCATCGGTGCCTTCGGTGCCATGGCCTTCACCATCGGTGCCTACGGCCTGGGCTCGCTGGTGCAGCTGGGCCAGCTGATGCTGTGCTTCTACATCACCTGCCTGCTGTTCGTGCTGATCGTGCTGGGCGGCATCGCCCGCGCCCACGGTTTCAGCATCCTGCGCTTCATCTCGTACATCCGCGAAGAACTGCTGATCGTGCTGGGCACCTCGTCCTCCGAATCGGCCCTGCCGCGCATGATCGCCAAGATGGAGAAGCTCGGCGCCGACAAGAGCGTCGTCGGACTGGTGATCCCGACCGGCTACTCGTTCAACCTCGACGGCACCTCGATCTACCTGACCATGGCTGCGGTGTTCATCGCCCAGGCCACTGACACCCCGATGGACATCACCCACCAGTTGACCCTGCTGGTCGTGCTGCTGATCGCCTCCAAGGGTGCCGCTGGCGTCACCGGTTCGGGCTTCATCGTGCTGGCGGCAACCCTGTCCGCCGTCGGTCACCTGCCGGTTGCCGGCCTGGCGCTGATCCTCGGCATCGACCGCTTCATGTCCGAAGCCCGCGCCCTGACCAACCTGGTCGGCAACGGCGTGGCCACCATCGTGGTCGCCAAGTGGTGCAAGCAGCTGGACGAGAAGACCCTGTCCGCAGAATTGGCCGCTGGCCCGGGCAACTCCGCGGAGCTGCAGCCGTCCTGACGCGCTTTTCAAAGAGCAATTCGGCCCGGTGAACGTGAAGCGCCGGAGCCTTTCCAGCCCGCTCAATTGAGCGGGCTTTTTTATGCGCGGGTGAAAAGCCGCGGCTCTTCGTAGGAGCGAGCTTGCTCGCGAACGGTTTCCCGGCAGCTTTGGAGGTGGGCGGGTTCGCGAGCAAGCTCGCTCCTACAGCTGGGCCTTGGCCGCGTGCAGGGGAGGCTGGGCTTTGTAGCGCGCGTGGGAGCGGACTCTGTCCGCGATTGGCCGGAGGGTGTGTATCAACGAGAAAGGCGCACGCAGAAGCGTGCGCTGAAGAAGCGGAAAGGAATCAGAGAATGATCTTGTCCTTGAGCTTCTCCGCGGCCTGCTGCAGCGCCTGGATGACCCGCTCCTTGTCGTAGTTCTGCACGTTGTTGGTGTCCAGGTACATGGAGAAGCCCGGCACCTCGTGTTCGACGAAGCTGGGGTTGGAGCCCAGGTCGCGGCGGAAGTCGACCACCTGGTAGATCTGCACCGGCTTGCTGAAGCCCTTCACGGCGATCTGCCCCTTGTCGCGGCACATCAGCACATCCTTCACCAGCGAGTAGGTCTCGTGGCTGATGAGGATCTCGCCGGCCTCGGCGGCGCTTTCCAGGCGGCTGGCGAGGTTCACTTCGCGGCCGATGATGGTGTAGTCCATGCGCGTGTCGGCGCCGAAGTTGCCCACGGTGCAGTAGCCGGTGTTCAGGCCCATGCGCACTTCCAGCGGCTTGGTGATGCCCTGTGCGCGCCACTGCTGGCGCATGACCTTCATGTGCTTGCGCATGGCCACGGCCATGGACACGGCGGCCACGGCGTCCTTTTTCGCGCCCTGGGTGGCCGGGTCGCCGAAGAACACCATCACGCAGTCGCCGACGAACTTGTCGATGGTGCCGCCGTACTTCAGGGCGATCTTCGACATCTCGTTGAGGTAGTTGTTGAGCATGTCGGTAAGGGCTTCGGCTTCGAGCTCCTCGGACAGTTCGGTGAAGCCCTTGATGTCGGAGAAGAACACCGTGAGCTTCTTGCGCTGGGTTTCCAGGCGCACCGTGCGCTTGCCGCTGAAGATCGATTCCCATACCTGTGGCGACAGGTACTTGGCCAGGTTGCTGGCCAGGCGCGCGGCCTTTTCCTGCTCCAGGGTGATGTCCGAGCGCGCCTGCGCCAGGCGCAGGCCCTGCTGGTGTACGAAGAAGGCGGTGATGCAGATGTACAGGGTGGAGAACAGCACGCTGACCAGCGCGACGATGCTCGGCGTCTGGCCCTTGTAGGTCGGCGAGATCAGCGCGGCGCTCAGCACCGCGGCGCTCAGCGCCACCAGCAGCGCCAGGCCCAGGGAGCGCAGGCCGCCGATGATCAACGCGGAGAATGCGAGGATCAGCACCAGCATCAGGCTGGGCACTTCGGAGAAGCCCAGCAGCGCGGTGGCAATGCCGGCGTGCAGGGCGTCGATGAACAGCAGCACCAGGCGGGTGCGTTGTGGGTTGTCGCGCTTGAAGCGGCGGCTGATCTGCTGTGCAAGGTGGGGGTAGAGCAGGGCGTACGGGATCATCCAGAGGATGTCGAAGCCGAAGTACTTGGCGAAGGTGCCGGCAGTAATGGTGGCGGCGATGGCGATATAGGCCAGCACGCGGGAATGGTATTCGCGCAGGGGGGCGGAGGTGAGCGGAGTGCTGGAGCGCTCGAGAACGTTAGGCTTCATGCGCAAGAAACTTCCCTGGTGCGCGTAGGCTCGTGGCCGATTGCGCGTCTGATTTTGGGAAGAATCTTATTCCATGCGCAGCCACCGGGCCAGCGGCGGTTCGCCACTCTTTATCGCGAACCACCGGTCGTCTCGAGACCCTCAGGCCATCGTGCCGTCGGGCTTCTGGTAGATCGAGCGGCGTGGCTGGGCGAAGACCCGGCGCAGCATGGGCTCGAAGAACTCCAGGGGCAGGACTTCGCCGTCCGGATCGAAGGCGGCGGCGTCGTAGCGCGCGCAGAATTCGATGGTCTGCTCGAACTGTGGGTGGTCCTTGAACTGCTCGCGCAGGTGCCGGTCCAGGCCCAGGTGATGGAAGAAGTAATAGCCCTGGAAGATCGCGTGCTTCTCGATCATCCACAGGTTCTCTTCGCTGACGAAGGGCTTGAGGATGGCCGCGGCGATGTCGGCGTGGTTGAACGAGCCGAGCGTGTCGCCGATGTCGTGGAGCAGGGCGCAGACCACGTACTCCTCGTCGCGACCGTCGCGGTGGGCCAGGGTGGCGGTCTGCAGCGAGTGGGTCAGGCGGTCCACCGGGAAGCCACCGAAGTCGCCGTCGAGCAGGCGCAGGTGGGTCATGATGCGGTCCGGCAGAAGGGCGGCGTACTGGCCGAAGTCCTTGGCGATGATCGCCCAGTCCTCGGCGCTGCCGTCTTCCATGTGGGTGAAGTTGGCGCGTGCGTTCATCAGGCTGTGCTCTCTTGTGATTGTCGTGGCGTGTCTGGATGGCACCGATCCAGTCTAGAAGCCTGACGGCCACGCGGTAGTGTCCGTGCAGCGCCAGCGGGGTGTCCCGGCGCGCGCGAATGGTGCGGCATCAGTCGCGCGGATGGCGGCTGGCATGCAGGGCGTGCTCAGGGGTTCTGCGGGTCGTGCCCCAGCGACTGGAGGAACAGCGAGAACAGCTCTGGCTGCGAGGAAATGTCGAGCTTGTTGTACAGGTGGCGGCGGTGGACCTTGATGGTTTCCGGGGAGATCGCCAGGCGCTCGGCCATGGCCTTGGAGGAGTAACCCCTGAGGATCAGCCGGGCGATCTCCAGTTCGCGCTCGGACAGCACGCCGGCGCCGAAGTGGCTCAGGGCGTCACGTACCTGTACCGCCACACCGTCGCTGGCGCCCGGCAGCAGGCGCTGGCTGCGTTGCTGCCAGTGCTGCTGCATCAATGCCAGCACCCAGGGGCAGAGCATCGCCAGCAGGCCGGTCTGCTCGCCATCGAACAGCCTGCGCATACCCAATGACAGCGACAGCGCGCCCTGGCCGGGCAGCTGCAGGATGAACTGCACCTCGTCCTCCAGCACGTTGTCGTGGAAGTAGCTGAGGAAGTACTCGCTCTGGCGGAACTGGTCCGGGGCGATTTCCTCCAGCCGGTACAGCCCGCTGGACACGCCTTCGCGGCAGGCCTGGTAGAACGGGTCGAGCTGGTACAGGCCGTCCAGATAGATAGCCATCGCCGCCGGGCCGGCGCTGGGTTCGGCGTCGTATTCCTCCAGCGCCACCGGGGTGCCGCCGGCCGGGTAGAACATCGCCAGGGCGTTGTCGAACGGCAACCACTGGTGCAGCAGCAGGATCAGTTGCTTCCAGAAGCGCGGCTGGCCGATCTGCTCGATGGCGCGGCCGAGGTTGGCGTGCATGCCGACTTCGCGGAACAGGTTGTGCATCCGAGTGGGTTCTCTGAGGGGGCTGAGGAGTCGGCCCACGGTTTCCTCCTTTTAGCCCGTCGCCGTCAAGGGGGCGTAACCCCAAATGGTGATTGGCCGCCCCTCTCGCCATGCCCAGACTGCACCCCACGCAGCGCCCCGCTCAGAGGGCGCATCAAGGTCTTCGTTCCTGCCTCAGCCACCAATAACAACACGAGGAAACAACGATATGAGCGCTTCCCCTGCGCCAGCGAGCGCGCTCAAGCCCAGCCTGGGCGTGCTCGACGTAGTCGCCATCACCGTCTCGGCGGTTACTCCCGCCAGCTCCGTTTTCGTCATCGCTCCCTTCGCCATCCAGCAGGCCGGCAGTGGCGCCTTCCTGGCGTTCGTCTTCGCCGGATTCCTGGCCCTGATGTTCGCCTGGTGTTATGCCGAACTGGGCCGGGCCCACAGCTCCGCCGGCGGCGAGTACGTCTACGCCAAGCGCGTATTCGGCGGCCTCGCCGGCTACGCCACCTTCCTTACCGTGCTGGTCTCGCTGCTGTTCATCCCGCCGGTACTGGCGACGGGCGCGGCGACCTACCTCAACAATGCCCTGGGGACGAACTTCGACACCCAGACGGTCGCCCTGGTGATAGTCGCCGCCAGCTACGTGCTGGGCATCCTGAATATCCGCGTGAACGCCTGGATCACCGGCGTGTTCCTGCTCTGCGAAGTGGCGGCGCTGCTGGTGATCGTGGTGCTCGGCTTCGGCCACGTCAGCCAGCCGGTGAGCGTGCTGGTGCAGCCACAGCACATCGACGGCGGGATTCTGGCCGCCGCGCCCTGGGCGCTGGTGATCGGCGCCGTCGGTACCGCGCTGTTCTCCTACAACGGCTTTGGCGGCGCGGTGCTGCTGGCCGAGGACATGAAGTGCGGCGGGCGCAATGTGCACCGTGCGGTGATCTGGTCGCTGGTGCTGGTGGTGGCGATCGAGATCGTCCCGCTGACCGCGCTGCTGCTGGGGGCGCCTTCGCTGCAGGAGATGATCGCCAGCCCTGACCCGGTCGGTTACCTGCTCACCGCCCACGGCAACGAAACGCTGTCGCGGCTGGTCAGTGCCGGGATCTTCCTCTCGGTGTTCAACGCCATCGTCGCCATCGTCATCCAGGTCGGCCGGGTGATCTTCAGCAGCGGCCGCGACGAGTTGTGGACGCCGCTGATGAACCGTGCCTTCACCCGCATCCATCCGCGCTGGGAGTCGCCATGGATCGCCACGCTGTTCCTCGGCGTGCCCTCGGCGGCGCTGAGCTTCAGCTCGAACCTGGAAGAGCTGACCTCCTTCACGGTCCTGCTGCTGGTGATGGTCTACCTGGTGGTGGCGCTCTGCGCGTTGTTCAGCCGCGTGCTGCGCCGCGACCGCGAGCACCCGTACCGCATGCCGCTGTGGCCGTTGCCGGCAATGCTGGCGGTGGTTGGCGCCGGCTACCTGTTGCTCAACCTGCTGATGGACGCTTCCTCGCGGGACGTCATGATCATTGTCGGGATACTGGCCGTGTCGGTGATTCTCTACAGCACCTACGGCAAGCTCAGCCCGGCCTTCCAGAAACTCTGAAACCCTGCTCGACAACCAAGGAGACAGCATGCGCGCTCGTCAACTCGGCATCACCCTCGGCCTGGGCACCCCCGGCGAGTTCAACGCCATCACCGATGTTCCCGGTATCCGCGTCGGCCACAGCACCTTGATCGGCGAGCGCGATGGTCGCGCCGTGCGCACCGGGGTCACGGTGGTCCAGCCGCGCGATGGCGCAGCGCGGCAGCAACCCTGCTTTGCCGGCTGCCATGTGCTCAATGGCAACGGCGACGCCACCGGGCTTGAGTGGATTCGCGAGGCGGGGCTGCTGACCACCCCCGTCGCCATCACCAACACCCACAGCGTGGGCACGGTGCGCGATGCGCTGATCGCCGCCGAGCATGCCGAACTGGCCGACCCGTCCATCTACTGGTGCATGCCGGTGGTGATGGAAACCTACGACGGGCTGCTCAACGACATCTGGGGCCAGCACGTCGGTGCCGAGCAGGTGCGTGAAGCGCTGGCCGCCGCCGAGTCCGGCCCGGTGCGGGAAGGCCCGGTGGGCGGCGGCACGGGGATGATCTGCCACGAGTTCAAGGGTGGCATCGGCACGGCCTCGCGCAAGTTGCCGGCGGAGCAGGGGGGCTGGACGGTGGGCGCGCTGGTGCAGGCCAACCACGGCCAGCGCCGCGAACTGCGGGTGGATGGCTACCCGGTCGGCCGCCACCTGGGCGACCTGCCGTCGCCCTTCGCGGAGCAGGGTACGCCGGGCATGGGCTCCATCGTGGTGATTCTCGCCACCGATGCGCCTCTGCTGCCGCACCAGTGCCAGCGCCTGGCGCAACGTGCTTCGCTGGGAATCGCCCGCACCGGCGGCGGGACCGACGACTCCAGCGGCGACATCTTCCTCGCCTTCGCCACCGGCAACCGCGACCTGCCGCCGGCGGACTACGGGCGCAAGAACCTGCCTTTCGCCACGGCCCTGGAGATGGTCAACAACGACCACATCTCGCCACTGTTCGCCGCCGCCGCCGAGGCGGTGGAAGAGGCCATCGTCAACGTGCTGCTGGCCGGCAAGGACATGCGCAGCGATGACGGCGTGCTGGTGCCGGCGCTGACCAGCGAGCGCTTGCTGGCGGCGCTACGCGAGGCCGGGTGGCGGCGTGGCTGAGGCGCTCAGCGCCAGCCGCGGCTGCGCCCGATGGCCTCGCTGAAGCGCGCCTGCCATTGGCTTGCCGTGGCGCCATCGATGCGCGGGCGGAACTCGGTGCAGGTATTGCGCGGCGGCTTCAGCTCGATGCCCATGCCGCGCGCCGCCAGGGCGGCGCAGCCAAACGCGGTGAGTTCGTCGAAGCGCTGGGTGACTATGTGGCGCTGCAGGATGTCGGCCAGGAACTGGGCGAAATAGGGGCTGCGGGCGAGACCACCGTCGATTGACAGGCGGTCGGTCACGGTGAGGAACCCGTCCATGGCGCTGATCACCTCCGCGCTACGCAGGGCTACCCCTTCGAGCAGGGCCTGGCACATGTCCTGGCGTGTGGTGGCGGCGTTCATTCCCAGCCACAGTGCGCCGGCGCTGCGATCCCAGTGCGGGCAGGCGAGCCCGGACAGCGCGGGGACAAAGGCCAGCCCACGACTGATGGCGGCCGGTTGGTCGAACCCGGCGAGTTCCGAGAAGTCGCTGAACAGTCCCAGTCGGCCGGCCCATTCGACGGCCGCGCTGGCGTCGTAAACGCCGCCGTCCATGGCATACACGGGTTTGCCGTCGATCTGCCAGGCAATGGTGGCGAGCAGGCCATTCTCCGGTGAGCGGATGATGCGCTCGCCGCTGAGCGTCAGGGCGAAGGCACCGGTGCCGAAGGTGATCTTCGCGTCGCCCGGCTGACGGCAGCCGTGGCCATAGAGGGAGGCCTGCTGGTCCACGACCGAGGCGGTGACCGGGGTCACGCCGATTTCGCCGAAGTGCCCGACGGTGTCGCGAATCTCCGGCAGGGCTTCGATGGGCACGCCGAACAGGGCGCACAGGTCCGGGTCCCACTGGCCGCTGGCGAGGTTCATCAGGCTGGTGCGCGACGCCGTGGTCACATCCGTGGCATAGACTCCGGCCAGGCGATCGAGGAACCAGGCATCGCTGGTTCCCAGACGCAGCCTTCCGGCGCTTAGCGCCTGGCGAGCGGCGGGCAGGTTGTCGAGGATCCAGCCCAGTTTGCTGGCTGAGAAGTAGGCATCCAGCGGCAGCCCGGCGCGTTCGAGGGTCAGGGCTTCGCCACCCTGGGCGCGTAGCTGCTCGATGTGCCCGGTGGTGCGGTTGTCCTGCCAGACGATCAGGGGCGACAGCGGCTCTCCGCTGACGGCATCCCAGGCCATGCAGCTTTCGCCCTGATTGGCCAGGCCGATGGCATCGACCGGCCCGGCGGCCTCCAGGCAGCGTTGCAGGTTGGCCAGCAGTTCCAGCGGGTCATGTTCGACCCAGCCGGGATGTGGATGGTGTTGCTGATGGCGAAGCGACAGGTGGATATCCGCGGAACCGTCCTGAGTGGTAACCAGGACGCGGGTGCTGGTGGTTCCCTGGTCAAGGGCTGCAATGTGCATGAGGCTGTCTCGGGTGGCGGTCAGCTGGGGAGGAAGGCGATATCGAGGCGCTGCGCGCCCGGTGTCAGCGCAAGTTCGCGCAGCGGTATCAGCAGGCGTCGCTCGGGCAGGCAGGAAAGCTGCCGGCGCCAGATTTCGCGGCCATCCAGGCGTACCTGCAACTGGCCGCTGACCGCCCGTTCCACGCGTAATTGCAACTGCTCCATGCCGGGCGTGTCACTGCACAGCAGGCGCTGCGGCACACAGAGTCGCAGGGGCGCGGCACACTTCACGGTAATCGGCTCGCAAGGCGCTGGGAGCGACTGCAGCAGATCGCTGGCGATCAATTGGGCGATGCGCTTGCCTTCGCGGTACGACCAGCCTGCGGTCTCGATCGGCCGGAGCAGGTTGCCAGCCGCGAAGTAGCTGGAGTCCGAACAGCGGCCGAACTGGTCGATGCTCGGACCGCCGCTGGCGGGGTCCAGGTGCAGGTGGCTCATTCGCACCAGGCTGGCTTCCGGGGTGAAGCGTCCGCTCAGCAGCACACCGTCGCAGTCGATCTGCCGAATGCTGCCGTCGGCCAGGCGTATGCGTGCCGACTCCACACGCGTGGTGCCCTGGATATCCAGCAGCTCGCAGCCAAAATGCATCGGCACGCCGCACAGGCGGGGGAACAGGCCCATCGGCCAGCGCACCGTGGGGCGCTGGCGCGCTTCGATCATTGCCACCGGGCGGATGCCGGCGCGTCGACAACTCATCACCGCCGACAGACTGACCAGTTCGGTGCCGACGATCAGCGGGCGCTCGAAGGGCTTGAGCCCTTGCAGGTAAAGGTAGGATTGCAGCGCCCCGGTATTGATCACTCCCACAGGCCGGTCGCCGCCCAGCAGGCGTGCCGAGCGCGGGGTTTCCCGGGCCCCGGTGGCCAGCAGTACACGCTTGGCATGGACTGTCAGCGGGCCGTCCGGGGTCGCTATTTCGAGCTGACCCTGCAGGCCCAGGTTGACCACACTGTGGCGCAGATGGATGTCCACGCCGGCGCGCCGCGCGCTTTCCACGTTGAAGCGTGCATAGGCCGGGCCGGTCTGCAGGCGGCCATGCTCGCGCAGGCCGAACGGCGGATGGGCGCAATGCCGGGGTATCCCGCCGGCTTCTCCTTCGCGTTCGAAGACGCTGACGCGGGCGACTCCCAGGCGCTTGAGTTCGGTGGCGGCGGCCAGGCCGGCGGGGCCCGAGCCGATGATGGCGACGTCGGTAGTCTCAGTGCGGCTCATGGCAGGTCCCGGTGGCGAGTGGAGTGGCGAGGTGTCCGGCGCTCAGTTCGGCCACCCGGGCGTTGCAGTAGAACCCCTGGCAGCGTCCCATGCAGGCACGTGTGCGCCGGCGCAGCCCGCCGAAGTCGCCGGGGGGCAGCGGGGCATCGAGTGCTTCACGGATTTCCCGTTCGGTGACCATCTCGCAGTGGCAGACGATTTCCCCGTAGCCGGGTCGTTGCCAGTCGCGCGGCAGGTGTTCGGCGAGGTTGGGCATTTGCGGCCACTGGAGGTTTTCCAGGGGCGTGTGTGTCTGTTCCTCGGCGTACAGCCGGTGGATGTGCCAGGCAATGCCCAGTGCGGCGGTCAACCCGGTGGAGCGGATGCCGCCGACGGTGATCCAGTTGCGTTCGCGCACCTGGCGGATGCGGTACTCCTTCTTGTCGCTGGCGGGCCGCAGCCCGGCGTAGGTCGCGGTGACTGGCATGCCGGCGAGCCCGGGGATGCGCTCCTGGGCGGCGTCCATCAACTGCTGCAGCGTCTGCGTGTCCAGCCCGGCATGCACGCGGTCGTCCTGCTCCTCGGCCGTCGGGCCGACCAGCAGGTTGCCGAAGATGGTGCGGGTGAAGACGATGCCTTTGGTGCGCTCGTTGGGCACCGGCAGGATGATGTGGCCGATCAGCTGTGCGGCAGCCTTGTCGTACACCACGAACTGGCCCTTGCGCGGGTGGATGCTGAACGACGCCTCGCCCAGCAGGCGCTGCTCCAGGGTGTCGCCGAACAGGCCGGCGCAGTTGATGACTGTCCGTGCGCGCAGGCTGCTGGTTGCTGCTCGCAGCGTCCAGTACTCGCCGTCGAATTCGCCTGCGAGAATTTCCGTTCCCAGGCGCACCTGGGCGCCGTGGGCGAGCGCCTGGCGCAGGTAGGCGAGTGGCGCAGACCAGGGGTCGATCAGATGCTCGCCGGGGACGCGCACCGCGGCCAATGCGCTTGCCGCCAGCGCGGGTTCATAGGCGCGCAGCTCCGTGCGGTCGATCAGCCTGGTATCGGCCACGCCGTTGGCGTGGGCCTGGGCCACTATCGACTCGAGCCGGGCACGGTCCTCTTCGCTCCAGGCCACCACCAGGGCGCCGGTTTCCAGCAGCGGAAGGTTCAACTGCCGGTGGATCTCGAGGTACTCCCGGTACCCTTCCCGCATGCAGGCCAGTTCGACGCTGCCAGGCGGGGCATCGAATCCGGTATGGAGTATCGCGCTGTTGCCCTTGCTGGCGCCGGAGAGGATGTCGGCACCGCGCTCCACCAGCACGACCCGCGCGCCTTCCAGCGTGAAGCGGCGAGCCATGGCGCATCCCACCACGCCACCGCCGATCACGGCGATATCAAAGGGAGCGTCGTCCTTTACCGCGGATTCGGTCATTTTATTGCTGTTTCCTAAGGTAACACTCCATTTTTTGAAGGTTTGTTACCTGTTTAGTCAAAATTAATGTTGGAAATCTGTTGTTTTAATGTGGCTTTTAATTTTGACTCAGTCAACAGCTGATCCGGCGGACGCTTTCGCAGGGGCATCAGTCGAGTGGGTTGCGCACCGGCGGCACGTGGACTTCCACGCCGGCCTCCTGCAGGGCCTCAAGGAGCTCCCCGGTCGGTGCGCGGTCCACCACCAGGCGGTCGATCCGGCTCAGGGGGAACACCTTGAACAGTGCGCGGCGTCCCAGTTTCGACGAGTCGGCGATCACGGTCAGGCTGCGTACCTGACCGATCATGGCGCGGGCGACCTCCGCCTCTTCGATGGAGAAGTCCATGGCACCATCACAGTCCAGGGCGCCAATGGTAATCACCGCATGTTCGGCGTTGAATCGGCTGATCTGCTCCAGGGCCAGTGCGCCGACGTTCTGCTGCGATTCCGGGCGGAACTCGCCACCGATCATGAACACCCGGTTGCCGGAGGCGCTGGCCTCGTTGGCGATCAGCAGCGAGTTGGTGATCACCGTCATGCGGTTGAGGCGCGCCAGTTCGCGGCCGAACAGCAGGGTGGTGGTGCCCGTGTCGATGAAGATGCTGTCGCCCGGAGCGAACAATCCCGCGGCGTAGCGGGCCACGGTGCGCTTTTCCTGGGCGTGCTCGTTCAGCCGGGTCTGGAACGCGTTCTCGTGTTCGCCGCTGGGAGGCAGGGCGGCGCCACCGTGGAATTTGCTGACTTGTCCGGTAGCGGAGAGCTCGCCGAGGTCGCGGCGGATGGTTTCCTGCGAGGTGGCCAGAATCCGCGCCAGTTCATCCACCGAGATGCGCTCGCGCTGGCGGAGCAGTTCAAGGATCTGTTGCCGTCTTTCATTGGGGCGCATGCGCCAGTCTCCGGGTTGTCGCCGTGCCACCTGCCGGGGCGGCGATTGTTACCAAGGCACACCTTGAGGGCGCCGGGATAATCGCAGCATGGACCGGATGAGGTTTGCCGGGGCTGCTTTCTGAACGAATGGAAAACCAATCCCACAGGCGGTTAGGGCTTTTCCGAGTAATACGCGGAAGCGGCCGTCTGTGGTTTTTATGACAATTTAGGCAGTTTAAAACTTCAAATCAACACAAAAACCAAGCATTGGCACGACCCGTGCGAACAGGAGATGCGCAGAGGCAAGGGCGGGAACGCCCAAGCGCATCGGTGTTCGATCAACAGCGGTACCACACCGCATTCAAGGCTGAATAAGGGGAGCACGGCAGATGGCCGAGTTCGGAAATTATGTGATTTACCTGATCATGCTCGGCGCGGTGATCGGGGCGCTCGCTTCTATCCTGCGGCCGGAAAGCGGGCTGGGGCGCGAGTTCGTCAACGGTATCCACTCCATCGGCCCGGTATTCCTGGCTCAGGCCGGCATCATGGTCGCGATCCCGTATCTGTCGAAGGTGATCTCCCATGTATTGGGGCCGTTCTTCCAGGCCCTGGGGTCGGACGTCTCGATTGCCGCGCTGTCGATCATCGCGGTAGACATGGGGGGGTATCAGCTGGCCGATGCCCTGACGGCCAATCGCGACATGTGGATTACCGCCATGCTGGTGGGCTACACCTCGGGCGCGACGATCGTCTACCTCATTCCGGTGGGCCTGACGATGCTCGAGCGCAAGGACCACAAGTACCTGGCGCTGGGCGCGATGGCAGGGCTGATCAGCATTCCCTTCGCGGTGCTGGCGTCGCTGCTGCTGATTACCCTGGGCAACCTGCCGGTGCGCGAACTGGTCTCCACGTCCACGGTCGCCACGCATTATCTGGCGCTGGACCTGGTCGGCATGCTCAAGCTGCTGGCGCCGCTGTTCGTCTTCTGCTTCCTGCTGGCAGCCGGCCTGAAGTACCGGGCGAACATGATGGTCACCGGCTTCCTGGTGTTCGGCAAGGTCATGGACGCGTTCATCAAGATCGCCCTGGCGCTGTCCATCGTCGAGCATTTCACCGGGGTGTTTACCAAGGTGTTCGGCGGTTGGGGCTTCGACCCGATGTTCGCTGACCAGAAGGAATTGATCCGTGCAATCGAGATCGCCGGCTATATCGGCATCATGCTCGCCGGCACGTTCCCCATCTGCTACCTGTTCCAGCGTTATTGCCGGCGGCCCATGGAAGTGCTCGGGCGGCAGCTGGACCTGACGCGCATCGGCGCAACCGGGTTCGTCATGGTGCTGGCCAACATCATCGCCACCTACCACCTGTTCAAGTACATGAACGCGCGCGACAAGGTGCTTTGCGTGGCGCTTGGGGTCTGCGCCCAGGCCACCATCGGCGACCACCTGGCCTTCACCGCCAACTTCCAGCCCACGCTGATTCTGCCGATCCTGCTGGGCAAGCTGTTTGGCGGACTGTTTGCGGTGTTCATCGCGATCAAGATTTCCGTTCCGGCCGCCCAGCGCTACGCCCTGCAGGAAGCGGAGCCGGAACAGCTGGTCGACGGCAAGCTGCCCGCCGTCTGAGTCGATTTTCCCCAAGGCCCGCGCTGCGCTGAGCAGCGCGGGCCGTTTTCATTGCACGAGGTTATTCATGCGCAAGATCTTTCTAGCCTGCCCCTACAGTCACGCGGACGCTGACGTTGTCCAGGGGCGCTTCGCCGCCTGCAACGAGGTGGCCGCCGCCATGGTCAAGGCCGGTCACGCGGTCTACAGCCAGGTATCCATGTCCCACCCGATCAATGGCTGTTTGCCGGAGCTGGACAGGGCGGCCATCGGCAAGATGTGGGCGCCGGTCGATAGCTTCTTCATGGAGGTGCTCGGGGAGCTGGTGGTGCTGGATCTGGAAGGCTGGGAGCAGAGCGCGGGCATCCGTCGGGAAATCGAATTCTTCGAGGAGCGTGGTCGGCGGGTAAGTCTGTGGAGCGAGGTGCAGAACGAGTTCCGCTGATGGCGCGCATCGGGAGCGGCTGGCCGCTCCCGATGTATCCGGCTTAGTTCGGGGTGTAGATCTGGTCGAACACGCCACCGTCGGCGAAGTGGGTCTTCTGCACGGTGCGCCAGTCACCGAAGGTCTTCACTACAGAGAAGAAGTCCACCTTCGGGAAGCGGTCGGAGAACTTGGCCAGCACTTCCGGATTGCGCGGGCGCAGGTAGTTGTTCGCCGCGATGGTCTGGCCTTCGTCGGACCACAGGTACTTCAGGTAGGCCTCGGCCTCGGCGCGGGTACCTTTCTTGTCGACCACCTTGTCGACCACGGCCACCGGCGGCTCGGCTTCGGCGGAGACGCTCGGGTAGACCACTTCGAAGCCGCCACGGCCGAACTCGCGGGCGATCATCTCGGCTTCGTTCTCGAAGGTCACCAGCACGTCGCCGATCTGGTTCTGCATGAAGGTAGTGGTTGCCGCACGGCCGCCGGTATCCAGCACCGGGACGTTCTTGAACAGCTGGGCGACGAATTCCTTGGCCTTGGCTTCATCCGCGCCGTGCTTCTGCGCGTAGCCCCAGGCGGAGAGGTAGGTGTAGCGGCCGTTGCCCGAGGTCTTCGGGTTCGGCACCACGACCTGTATGCCCGGCTTCACCAGGTCGTTCCAGTCCTTCAGGCCCTTGGGGTTGCCCTTGCGCACGATGAACACGGTGGCGGAGGTGAACGGCGCGCTGTCGTTGGGCAGGCGAGTGGCCCAGTCCTTCGGCACCAGCCCGCCATTGTCGGCGAGGGCGTCGATATCGGTGGCCTGGTTCATGGTGATGACGTCGGCCGGCAAGCCGTCGATCACGGCGCGCGCCTGCTTGCTGGAACCGCCGTGGGACATCTGGATGGTGATCTTCTCGCCTTTCTCGGCCTGCCAGTGCTTCTGGAAGGCGGCGTTGTAGTCCTTGTAGAAGTCGCGCATCACGTCGTAGGAGACGTTGAGCAGGGGCTGGGCGGCCTGGGCGGTGGAGGCCAGGGCGAGGCCGGCGGCCAGCAGCGAGGCGCTGAACAGACGTTTCACGAGCAGTTCCTTTTGGCAGTGATGTTGGGTGTCGATTATGCCGACAGGTTATATGCCACTTAAATACTTAAAGGCTATTTGCTTATGCGGGGACTGGGGTTGGCAAGCTCCCTGCGGGGCGCTTTCCCCGCGCCCCTGGCGCCGTGCTTGCTGCCCCCATGCCGAGAGCGGTTACCCGGCAGCCTAGCAGGCCGGCCGGGCAATGGCTGCAGTGCAGGGCTCAGTCCAGCCCGCTGACTTCCAGCTCCTTGGGATACTCGACGCTGAACTTGAGGGTCGTGCTGCGTTTCTCGCCCGGCTTCAGTTGCCAGTCCCACAGCAGCTTGCCGTCGTCCTCGCGGGCGATCGCCTGGCCTTCGGGCTCCAGCAGCGCCACCTTGATCTGTTCGTTGCGCGAGACTGGCAACTGGTCCTTGAACTGCAGGCGCTGCTCACTCTTGTGGTTGTTCTGCGCATCGATGCGGAACTCGTAGGTGACGCGCTTGCGGCCGCCAGTGAGGCCGGTGTAGTCGGTGTAGCGGTTGACCAGCTTGCGCTTGATCGACATTGCCTCGTCGCCGCCCAGGGCCAGCTCGAAGGTCTCGCCCGGCATCACCGCGCGCAGTTGGCCGCTGGCGACGAAGGTGTTACCCAGATAGGTGTTGAGTGTGCCGGGCAGCAGCGGATAGTCGCTGGCGTTGCGGGTGTCGGCCTGCAGGTAGGCGGCTTCGCGCAACGAAGGCGTGGCGAGGTAGCGGAAGGTCGCCGGCAGCTTGAACTGGGCGATGGATACCTTCTGCGAGCTGCCGTCGCTGTTCAGCGTGGCGCGGGTCGGGATATGGAAGGAGGCGCTGGTGGTGGCAGCGCTGACTTCGGCGACGGCAACCGGCATTTCCGCCAGTGAGCCGGCCACGGCCTGCTCGTCCGCGACGAAGCGCTGGGCCTTCTTCGCTTCCATCGCCATCATCGGCGCGGCGGGTGCCGGAGCGGGCCTGGCGGCCAGTGCCGTGCGCGGATCGAAGGTGTCGACGAACCACGGCGAAAGCGCCGGCACGCTGCTGCCCAGGTTGGGGCGCGCGGTGGACAGGGTGAGGTCGACGTTGGTCCAGTCCTCGCCGCTGCTCTGCCGGACGATGCCCTGGTAGCTCATCTCGATCTTGTCCTCGCCGTCGCGCAGGCGGGCGTCGTAGGCCGGGCGCCAGGAGGCGTCGTAGAGCGTGTAGCTGAGCTGCAGGCGGACCTGCGCGGGCTTCTCCAGCGCCACGCGGAGGATGGCTCGCTTGTAGTGGGTGCCGTCGCCGGCCAGGTGGCTGCGCTGGTTTTCCAGCTCCTGCCTGCGCTGCTGCAGTTCCTCGCTCTGCTGGTCGAGCTTGCGCTGCTCGTCGAGGATACGGCCCAGGTTTCCCTCGCTCATCTGCAGGAGATTCTTCAGTTCGTCGATGCTCGGCAGCGCCTGGTTCTTGCCTGGCTTGGTACTGCTGGCCTGGATGTCGGCGAGGAACTGCTTCTGGTTTTCCAGCACGCTGCCGCGGTCGCTGATCTCGCGTTCCTGCCGTTCGATGTCGCGCAGCTGCGCGTCCAGTTGCTGCAGGCGATTGTCCTCCGAGGGCGGCGATACCTGCGGGGCGCTGCTGACGTCGAGCAAGGTCGCGGCGGCGCTGGCGCTGAGCGAAGCCTGCAGGCTGTTGTCGTCGATGCGCAGGGGCAACTGTTCGAGGGCGATCTCGTGCTGGCCAGCGGGCAGCTGCAGGGTGGCGGTGCGGGTGACGATGGCGCGGTCGGTGTAGACGGTCACTGCGCTGATACGGCTGTCGGCCACCTGCGGGGCGGCCAGCAGCGGGGTGCTGGCCAGCGCGCCGGCCATTGCCAGGATCAGTGGGTGGAATCGGAAGGGCATGTGCTCACCTCGGGCCTGAAGGGCGGCCGGCACGGCGGAGCACCACGATGGCGTCCGTCCATGCTGCTTGTGACGAGGGGAACACGAACAACGGGTTGGCCTTGCTGGCAGTCATGCCGTTACCGGCGACGAACGGTCATTCGGTCTCGGCCCGGGCGCTGTCGTCTGCCCGTGGAAACAGGGGATTGCCGCAGCGCGAGCAGAACGCTGCGGCGGCCTCGTGGCTGCCTTTGGCGCAGGCCGGGCAGGGCTTGTCCAGTTGCCCCGGCGGGTGCTCCGGGCGCATGGCGTTGTGCAGCTCGGCGCTGAAGATGCCGGTGGGCACGGCGATGATCGAATAGCCGGTGAGCATCACCAGGCTGGCGATGGCCTGGCCCAGCGGCGTTTTCGGGGTGATGTCGCCGAAGCCCACGGTGGTCAGGGTGACGATGGCCCAGTAGATGCTGCGCGGAATACTGGTGAAGCCGTGCTCGGGGCCCTCGACTACGTACATCAGCGAGCCGAACACCGTCACCAGGCTCATTACCGAGAGGAAGAACACGGTGATCTTCTGCCGGCTGCCGCGCAGTGCCGTGAGCAGGAAATCGGCCTGGCGCAGGTACTGGCGCAGCTTGAGGATGCGGAAGATGCGCAGCAGCCGTACCACGCGCACCACCAGCAGGTACTGGGCATCGGGATAGAACAGCGCGATGACGCCGGGCAGCACTGCCAGCAGATCGATCAGCCCGTAGAAGCTCAAGGCATAGCGCAGTGGTTTGGGCGAGCAGTACAGGCGCAGCAGGTATTCGATCAGGAACAACCCGCTGATGAACCATTCGACACCGCTGAGCAGGCTGCCGAATTGCTGGTGGATGCGTCCGACGCTGTCGAGGAAGGCCACCAGCAGGCTGGCGAGGATGAACACCAGCAGCGCACTGTCGAAGCGCCGTCCGGCGATGGTGTCGGACTGGAAGATGATGACGTAGAGACGCTGGCGCCAGTTGGGAGAGTCGGCCATGGGGGAATCCGCAGAGGCGATTCAGACACCTTAGCCGAGATGCGCCGGGGTGGCCGCAGCCACCCCGGTCCGCGTCTGGGAAGGCCCGGTCAGGCGCGTTCGCCTGCCGAGGGTTCGTCCACGTCGCCCTCGGCGATGCAGGCCGCAGCGGTGAACAGCACGTCGGTGGAAGAGTTCAGCGCGGTCTCGGCCGAGTCCTGGAGGATGCCGATGATGAAGCCGACCGCCACCACCTGCATCGCCACTTCGCTGGAGATACCGAACAGGCCGCAGGCCAGCGGGATCAGCAGCAGCGAGCCGCCGGCCACGCCGGACGCGCCGCAGGCGCAGACCGAGGCGACCACGCTGAGCAGTATGGCTGTGGGCAGGTCCACGGCTATCCCTAAGGTGTGCACCGCCGCCAGCGTCAGCACGCTGATGGTGATGGCGGCGCCAGCCATGTTGATGGTCGCGCCCAGCGGGATCGACACCGAGTAGGTGTCCTCGTGCAGGCCCAGGCGTTCGCACAGTTGCAGGTTGACCGGGATGTTGGCTGCCGAGCTGCGGGTGAAGAAGGCGGTGATGCCGCTTTCGCGCAGGCACAGCAGCACCAGCGGATAGGGGTTGCGGCGGATCTTGCTGAAGACGATCAGCGGGTTGACCACCAGCGCCACGAACAGCATGCAGCCCAGCAGCACGGCCAGCAGGTGCAGGTAGCCGAGCAACGCGTCGAAGCCGGATTCGGCGATGGTGCCGGTCACCAGGCCGAAGATGCCCAGAGGGGCGAAGGCGATTACCACGCGGACGATCAGGGTCACGCCGCCTGCCATGTCATCGAGCAGGTCGCGGGTGCTCTGGCGAGCGTGGCGCAGCGCGATGCCCAGGCCGATGGCCCAGGCGAGGATGGCGATGAAGTCGGCTTCCAGCAGCGCCTTCACCGGGTTGGTGGTGACGCTGAACAGCAGGGCGCGCATGACTTCACCGATGCCACCGGGCGGCGCCAGTTCGCTGGTCGGCGCGCTCAGCACCAGGGTGGAGGGGAACGTGAAGCTGGCGATCACCGCGACCACCGCTGCCGAGAAGGTACCGATCAGGTACAGCAGCAGGATCGGCCGGATGTGGGTGCGCTGGCCCTGCTTGTGGTTGGCGATGGAGGCCATCACCAGCACCAGGACCAGTACTGGCGCCACGGCCTTCAGGGCGGAGATGAACAGTTTGCCGAGCAGGCTGACCGCGACCGCGCCTTGCGGCCAGAGCACCGCGAGGGCGATGCCGCAGAGCATGCCGATGAAGATCCGCAGGACCAGGCTGGTGCCCTTGAGCCGCTGCAGGAGGGTGGGAGTTGGAAGCGTCATGACATCGTTCGCTGCTGGAAGTGGGATCGCCCCGGTGGGCCGGGTGCGAAAGGGCGCGGATTATGCCGTCTGAGGGCGGCGAATGCGCGGCTATCCGTCGATTGATCGGTCAGGTTGGGCTTCTTCAGGTGTCTGGGCGAGTCTGGACGGCCAGGCGCGAGCCGGCATTGATCCATGCCGGTCACTTGGGGAAAAGTGGCTGTCAGCCGAGGTCGGCGAAGGACTCAGGGTCCAGGTCGATACCGGCGACCCGCTGCACGGCGCCGCGCATGGTCACCTGGCAGTGATCGTCGACGCGGATCTGCAGCAGCCCGCCGGCCAGGTGCAGTTCGATCTTCTCGTCACACAGGCCGAGCCGGCGTGCCACCGAGGCGGCCGCGCAGCTGCTGGTACCTGACGACAGCGTGTAGCCGGCGCCGCGCTCCCAGATTTCCACGCGCAGCGCATCGCGAGCGAGCCATTGGACGAACTGCACGTTGCTGCGGCGGGGGAACAGCGGGTGGTTTTCCAGCAGCGGACCAAGACGGCGGGCCAGCTCGGGGCTGGTCTGTTCGACGAAGACCACGCAGTGCGGATTGCCCATGGAAATGGCGTTGATCTTCAGCGACATGCCGTCGACTTCCAGTGGATAGTCCAATGCCTCGGGGGCATCGATCAGTACCGGAATCCGTGCACAGGCGAACTCGGCGCGGCCCATGGAAACCTCCACGCTGCGGCCCTCGTCGAACACCTGGCTGGTAACGGTGCCGCCGGCGGTGACGATGTCGAACGGCTGTCCGGCAACCAGTCCGCAGTCCCATAAATAGCGGGAGAAGATGCGCAGGCCGTTGCCGCTCTTCTCCGCTTCGGAGCCGTCCGGGTTGAGGATGCGCAGGCCGAAGGCGCTGTCGCTGTGATTCGCCAGCAGGATGCCGTCGGAACCGATGCCGAAGTGGCGGTCGCAGACCCGGCCGATCTGCGCCGACGTCAGGGCAAAGGGTGCCTTGCCGGCGTACACCAGATAGTCATTGCCCAAAGCCTGGTATTTCACGAAGTGCATGGTCGCGGTCCGTCGCCAGTGGGGAGGCCCCGACTATACACGCGGCCCGGTGCGCTCCGTTCCCTGGCTCAGCAGCGCATCCAGCACGCGCAGGCCGAGGATCACCAGCCAGCAGGCAAGGATGAAGGGCGCGGTGAAGGCGGGCAGGCCGACCAGCGCAAAGCATGGCTGCAGCAGCACCGCCAGGAGGATGCCGCACAATGGCGCCAGGGGGCTGCGGAAGCGCAGCGCCAGGGCGATCCCGGCCAGTGCGCCGTTCAACCCGAGCAGCCCGGCCTCAGCGGAGGCGGCAGGCAGGCCGAACAGCGGCGCGATGGCCAAGGCGCCCGCGGCGCCGACCAGCGCCCAGAACGCGGCGCGACGATCCGCCAGGAGCAGGCCGAGGGCGATGGTCAGGCCGGCGAGCGGTTCGCCGAGGAAGATCACCTCGCCGAAGCCCAGCGTCGTCGAATCCAGCAACGGGTTCACCGTGCCGCAGGACAGGCAGGCGGTCGCGGCCGCCGGCGCTAAGCCAAGGGCCTGGCCCAGCGTCACCGACACCCAGCCCAGCAGCACGAAGGCCGAGGTATAGGCCGGCAGACCGAAGCGCTGGCGTGACTGGCGCAGCAGCACGGCCTGCACCGCCACGATGGAGAGGATGGCGGCGATGGTCAGCATCACCAACCCCAGCGACCACTGAAACACGAAGGGCAGCAGCAGGCCGATGAGGATCGGGTTGTAGTCGTGCAGGCCGGCGTCGATGTCGGCCTGCGGCTCGCGCACGAAGCGCGCAGTGAGCGGGCCGAGCAGAGCGCCGAGCAAGGCGCCGGGCAGTAGCTGCGGTGCGGCCCAGGCAATGGTCAGCAGCAGGATCAGGCCGAAACGGGCGTCGGCCTGCAGGTAGATCTGGCCGAAGCCGATCAGCCGGGTGCGGAGCTGATGTTTCCAGGAGAGGGGGTTCAGGTGCATGGGGATACAGGGCAGGTTGAATGGGGCTCCGCAGCGCTTCGCTAGGTGTGGGGCGTCGTGGCCCCATCGACGAGCAGTGCGTGAGCATTGTGTGACGCCGCCATACGGGGCCGCGCCACGGGGGTGGAAAAAGAAAAGAGGCTGCCGGCGGGATCGCCGCCAACAGCCTCAAAGTTCCATGGCCAGCATTGGGAGTTGCTGCGTGGGGGCCATGGACCGACAAGCATTCGGTGCTCATGTTTCTGCTGCTGAAGCACTCAGTAGCAAGGTCAAACCCGGACGGACGGGGACGCGGCCCCGTATTCCCGGCCCCGTCCGTCCGGGAGTGACTCGGTGCGGAGGCACGCTGTCGAGCGTGGCTCCTGAACTCGGTGTTTCTCCTGTCAGATCGCTGTCCCTCACCCCAGCCCTCTCCCAGGGGGAGAGGGGGCCGCTCGGCGTTGCCGGTAACTCCGGCGTTCGCCTGCTGCCGTTCAAGCTCCCTCTCCCGCTTGAGGAGCGGGGCGCGCAGCCAGGGTTGGGGCGAGGGGCTTTTGCTTTTCCTTAAATCATCAAGCTCCCAGCGCCGGCGCCACCGTCTCGATGCGCAGCATATTGGTGCTGCCCGGCTGGCCGAAGGGCACGCCGGCGGTGATCACCACGGTGTCGCCACGGCGCGCCATGCGCTGGGCCAGGGCGATGTCCAGGGCGGTGGAGCAGATCTCGTCGACATGGGCGAGCTGCGCATTGACCACCGAGTGGACGCCCCAGGCCACGGTCAGGCGGCGGGCGGATTTCAGTTGCGGGGTGAGGCTGAGGATCGGTGCCTTGGGCCGCTCGCGGGAGGCGCGCAGGGTCGAGGCGCCGGACTCGGTGTAGTTCACCAGCACCGCCACCGGCAGGATGCGGCTGATCCGGCGGATCGCGCAGCTGATGGCGTCGGACACGGTGGCGTCCGGCTCCGGACGGTTGATCTCCAGGGTCGCCTGGTAGTCCGGCTCGGCTTCGACCTGGCGGATGATCTTCGCCATCATCTCCACCGCTTCACGCGGGTACTGGCCCGAGGCGCTTTCGGCGCTGAGCATCACGCAGTCGGCGCCTTCGCTGACGGCGTTGGCGACGTCGGTCACCTCGGCGCGGGTCGGCGCCGGGGAGAAGCGCATCGATTCGAGCATCTGCGTTGCGACCACCACCGGGCGGCCGAGCTGGCGGCAGACCTGGATGATGCGCTTCTGGATGCCCGGCACGCTTTCCGCCGGCATCTCAACGCCCAGATCGCCACGGGCGACCATGATCGCGTCGGACAGGCGAGCGATGGCCTCGATGGATTGCACTGCCGAGGGCTTCTCGATCTTGGCCATGAGGAAGGCCTTGTCGCCGATCAGCGCTCGGGCTTCTTCGATGTCTTCGGGGCGCTGCACGAAGGACAGGGCGACCCAGTCCACACCCAGCTCCAGGCCGAATTCCAGGTCACGGCGGTCCTTGGCGGTCAGCGGGCTGAGCTTGAGCACGGCCTCGGGGACGTTGACGCCCTTGCGGTCGGACAGTTCGCCGCTGTTCATCACGCGGGTCTCGATGGCATCGCTGTGGGCATTGAGCACCTGCAGGCGAATCTTGCCGTCGTCCAGCAGCAGGCTCATGCCCGGTTCCAGCGCCTGGATGATTTCCGGGTGGGGCAGCATGACACGCTGGGCATCGCCCGGTGCGTCGTTGAGGTCGAGGGTGAAGGTCTGGCCCTTCTCCAGTTGCACCGCGCCCTCGGCGAAACGGCCCACGCGCAGCTTCGGCCCTTGCAGGTCCATGAGGATGCCGATGGGGTAGTTCAGTTCGGCTTCCACTTCGCGCACCCAGGCGAAACGCTGGGCGTGGTCGCTGTACTCGCCGTGGCTGAAGTTCAGGCGGAACAGGTTGGCGCCGGCTTCCACCAGAGCGCGGATGTCGTCGCGGCTTTTGATCGCCGGGCCCAGGGTCGCGAGGATTTTTACTTTCTTGTCAGGAGTCATTTGTCGTTCTCGAGGACCAGGATGGCGCGGAAGTCGTTGACGTTGGTGCGGGTCGGTCTGGTGATCACCAGGTCGCCCAGTTCGGCGAAGAAGCCGTAGCCGTTGTTGTTGTCCAGTTCGTGCAGCGGGTTCAGGCCTGCCTTGAGGGCGCGGCTGTAGCTGCACGGGCTCATCAGGGCACCGGCGTTGCTTTCCATGCCGTCGATGCCGTCGGTGTCCCCCGCCAGGGCCCAGATGTTCGGTTCACCTTTCAGGTCGGCGGTGAGGCTGAGGAGAAACTCGGCGTTGCGCCCGCCACGGCCGTTGCCGCGCACGGTGACGGTGGTCTCGCCACCGGAGAGGATCAGGCACGGCGCCTTCAGCGGCTGGCCATGCTTGCGAACCTGCTGGGCGATGCCGGCGTGGACCTTGGCCACCTCGCGGGATTCGCCTTCCAGGTCGCCGAGGATCAGTGTCGGAATGCCTGCGGCTTCCGCCTTGGCGGCTACCGCGTCGATGGCATGCTGGGGGGTGGCGATCAGCTTGAAGTGGCTGCGCGACAGGCATTCGTCACCGGGCTTTACCGTTTCCGAGCGCGGGTCTTCCAGCCAGGCACGCACGTTCGCCGGGACTTCGATGGCGTAGCGCTTGAGGATCGCCAGGGCGTCGGCCGAGGTGGTCGGGTCGCCCACGGTGGGGCCGGAGGCAATTACCGTGGCTTCGTCGCCGGGCACATCGGAAATCGCGTAGGTGTACACACTGGCCGGCCAGCAGGCGCGCGCCAGGCGACCGCCCTTGATGGCGGAGAGGTGCTTGCGCACGCAGTTCATTTCGCTGATGGCGGCGCCGGATTTCAGCAGTGCCTTGTTCACGCTGCGCTTGTCGTCGAGGCTGATGCCTTCGGCCGGCAGGGCGAGCAGGGCAGAGCCGCCGCCGGAGAGCAGGAAGATCACCCGGTCGTTCTCGGAGAGGCCGCTGATGAGCTCCAGCACGCGACGGGCAACGCGTTCGCCGGCGTCGTCCGGTACCGGGTGCGAGGCTTCCACCACTTCGATGCTGCGGCACTGCGCGCCGTAGCCGTAGGGCGCGACGACCAGGCCTTCGACCTGGCCGTTCCAGTGTTGCTCGGCGACTTCGGCCATGGCCCCGGCGGCCTTGCCGGCGCCGATGACGATGGTGCGGCCACCTTTATCGGTGGGCAGGTGCTGCGCCAGTACCTGGGCCGGGTGCGCGGCGGCAATGGCGGTGTCGAACAGCTCGCGCAGGAAGGCGCGTGGGTCCAGGCTCATGACAGGCTCCCGTGATTCTTGTTGTGGTGTATCCATGGCTCAGTCGCCTTGAGGAAGGAGACTCAGCGATGGATTCGAACACCCCGGCCGGCAAGGCCGTGATTCCCACCGGCCGGGTGTTCGAGTCGCTTTGCAGCATGGCGGGCGACGCCACTCCCATAACCTCGCCCGTCACCTTGCTCTGGCTGGCGGATAACGCCGTGGCGTTATCCGCCCTACGCCTTGCTTTCGTAGGATGGGTGGAGCTTGCGATACCCATCACCCAGAGGTGCCGGGATCGATGGGTATCGCTGCGCTCCACGCCATCCTACGGGCGTGCTTCTTCAGTCCTTGCGGATGGAGAAGTTGGCCATGTGCTCCAGGCCCTTGATCAGGCCGGAGTGGTCCCAGTTGCTGCCGCCGATGGCCGCGCAGGTGCTGAACACCTGCTGGGCGTTGGCGGTGTTGGGCAGGTTCAGGCCCAGTTCGCGCGCGCCGGCCAGGGCCAGGTTGAGGTCCTTCTGGTGCAGGCTGATGCGGAAGCCCGGATCGAAGGTGCCCTTGACCATGCGGTCGCCGTGCACTTCGAGGATGCGCGAGGAGGCGAAGCCGCCCATCAGCGCTTCACGCACCTTGGCCGGGTCGGCGCCGTTCTTGGCGGCGAACAGCAGGGCTTCGGCGACGGCCTGGATGTTCAGAGCGACGATGATCTGGTTGGCCACCTTGGCGGTCTGGCCATCGCCATTGCCGCCGACGCGGGTGATGTTCTTGCCCATGGCCTGGAACAGCGGCAGGGCGCGTTCGAAGGTGTTCGGGCAGCCGCCGACCATGATGCTCAGGGATGCGGCCTTGGCGCCGACTTCGCCGCCGGAGACCGGGGCGTCCAGGTACTGCGCGCCGGTGGCCTTGATCTTCTCGGCGAAGGTCTTGGTGGCGGTGGGGGAGATCGAGCTCATGTCGATCACCACCTTGTTCGGACCCACGCCCTCGGCGATGCCGTCCTTGCGGAACAGTACGTCGTCGACCTGCGGGGTGTCCGGAACCATCACGATGATGAACTCGGCTTCCTGGGCGACTTCCTTCGGGTTGGCCAGGGCGACGGCGCCGCCGCTGGCCAGCTCGGCCGGAGCGGCATCGTGATGGGTGGAAACGAAGATCTGGTGACCTGCTTTCTGCAGGTTCAGCGCCATGGGCAGGCCCATGATGCCGGTGCCGATGAATCCGATTTTGGCCATGAGGAATTCTCCTGGTTGTTCTTGTTGGGTTTCGGCTCCCCGCGTACCCAGGGAGTCGATGTGCAGGCCGTAGGATGGGTGGAGCTTGCGATACCCATCACCAAGTGGTGCCGGGGTCGATGGGTATCGCTGCGCTCCACGCCATTCTACGAAGTGAGTCGGGTCACACGACGTTGTGGCTCTTCAGCCAGCCAAGGCCGGCTTCGGTGGTGGTCTTGGGCTTGTATTCGCAGCCGACCCAGCCGCGGTAACCGATGCGGTCCAGGTGGTCGAACAGGAAGCGGTAGTTGATCTCGCCGGTGCCCGGCTCGTGGCGGCCGGGGTTGTCGGCCAACTGCACGTGGTTGATCGAGGCGAGGTTCTTCTCGATGGTCCGCGCCAGGTCACCTTCCATGATCTGCATGTGGTAGATGTCGTACTGCAGGAACAGGTTGGCACTGCCGACCTTCTCGCGGATGTCCTGAGCCTGCTGGGTGGTCTGCAGGTAGAAGCCGGGAATGTCGATGGTGTTGATCATTTCCATGACCAGCTTGATGCCCGCGGCTTCGAGCTTGCCGGCCGCGTACTCGAGGTTGTTCAGGAAGGTGTTTTCGATGGTCGCGCAGTCGTAACCCTGCGGACGGATGCCGGCCAGGCAGTTGACCTGGGTGTTGCCCAGGACCTTGGCGTAGGCGATGGCCTTGTCGACACCGGCGCGGAATTCCTCGACGCGGTCCGGGTGGCAGGCGATGCCGCGCTCGCCCTTGGCCCAATCGCCGGCAGGCAAATTGAACAGCACTTGCTCGAGCTTGTTGGCGTCCAGGCGGGCCTTGATCACCTCGGCCTCGACGTCATACGGAAAAAGGTACTCGACACCGCTGAAACCGGCTCGTGCGGCGGCGTCGAAGCGGTCGAGGAAGTCCACCTCGGTGAACAGCATGGACAGGTTGGCGCAGAAACGGGGCATGGGGTCACTCCTGTTGAACGGGTGGTGCGTGGTGCTCGGCTTCTTCTTGAAAGAGAGCAGGGGGTGGAGGACTCTCCGCCAGGAAATGTCCACCCCCAGCTCCTCCCCGCAGGGAGGAGTCGTTCGGTTCTATCAGTCCAGCAGCGAGATGGCAGTCGGCGCGTCGACGCCTTTCAGAGCCAGCTCTTCGAACTCGTTGACCGCGTTGATCTCGGTACCCATGGAGATGTTGGTAACGCGCTCCAGGATGACCTCGACCACCACCGGTACACGGTGCTGCTGCATCAGCTCGCGAGCCTGGGCGAAGGCCGCACCGATCTGGTTCGGATCGAACACGCGGATTGCCTTGCAACCCAGACCTTCCACCACGGCGACGTGGTCCACGCCGTAGCCGTTGAGCTCCGGCGCGTTGACGTTGTCGAAGGCCAGCTGCACGCAGTAGTCGATCTCGAAGCCGCGCTGTGCCTGGCGAATCAGGCCCAGGTAGGAGTTGTTCACCAGCACGTGGATATACGGCAGGTTGAACTGCGCACCGGCGGCCAGCTCTTCGATCATGAACTGGAAGTCGTAGTCGCCCGACAGTGCAACGACCTGGCGGCTCGGGTCGGCCTTGACCACGCCCAGGGCAGCCGGAATGGTCCAGCCCAGTGGGCCGGCCTGGCCGCAGTTGATCCAGTGGCGCGGCTTGTAGACGTGCAGGAACTGGGCGCCGGCGATCTGCGACAGACCGATGGTGCTGACGTAGCAGGTGTCCTTGCCGAAGAACTCGTTCATCTCTTCGTAGACGCGCTGCGGCTTGACCGGCACGTTGTCGAAGTGGGTCTTGCGCTGCATGGTGCGCTTGCGCTCGCGGCAGGCTTCGACCCAGGCGCTGCGGTCCTTCAGCTTGCCGGCGGCTTTCCATTCGCGGGCCACTTCGAGGAACACGTCCAGGGCGGAGCCGGCGTCGGAGACGATACCCAGGTCCGGGGTGAATACGCGGCCGATCTGGGTCGGTTCGATGTCCACGTGGACGAACTTGCGGCCAGCGGTATAGACGTCGACCGAACCGGTGTGACGGTTGGCCCAGCGGTTGCCGATGCCGAGCACCATGTCCGATTCCAGGACGGTGGCGTTGCCGTAGCGGTGCGAGGTCTGCAGGCCGCACATGCCGGCCATCAGCGGGTGATCGTCAGGGATGGTGCCCCAGCCCATCAGGGTCGGGACCACCGGCACGCCGGTCAGCTCGGCGAATTCCACCAGCTTGTCGGAAGCGTCGGCGTTGATGATGCCGCCGCCGGCGCAGAGCAGCGGGCGCTCGGCGTCATTGAGCAGGGCCAGGGCTTTTTCGGCCTGGGCGCGGGTGGCCTTGGGCTTGTTGACCGCCAGCGGCTCGTAGGCGTCGATGTCGAATTCGATCTCAGCCATCTGCACGTCGAACGGCAGGTCGATCAGCACCGGACCGGGGCGGCCGCTGCGCATTTCGAAGAAGGCCTTCTGGAAGGCGTAGGGCACCTGGCCCGGCTCCAGCACGGTGGTCGCCCACTTGGTGACCGGCTTGACGATGCTGGTGATGTCCACGGCCTGGAAGTCTTCCTTGTGCATGCGCGCACGGGGAGCCTGGCCGGTGATGCAGAGAATCGGGATGGAGTCGGCGGAAGCCGAGTACAGGCCGGTGACCATGTCGGTGCCGGCCGGGCCGGAGGTGCCGATGCACACGCCGATGTTGCCGGCGTTGGTGCGGGTGTAGCCCTCGGCCATGTGCGAGGCGCCTTCCACGTGGCGGGCCAGGACGTGATCGATGCCACCGAGTTTCTTCATGGCCGCGTACATGGGGTTGATGGCGGCGCCCGGTACGCCGAAGGCGGTATCCACACCTTCGCGACGCATGACGAGTACGGCAGCCTCGATTGCTCTCATTCTGGCCATATTTTGTTCCTCGGTTCTTATACTGATTGTGTACAAAAGTTGAGGCGATTCTAGGCAGGCAATTCGACGAAGGTCAAGACGGGTTGTATACGAGGGACTGAGCGGTCATTTTTCTCTGAAAGCCTTCTACTACGCTGGTTTCGGAGAAAACCTGAACGCAGGGTCAAACTATCGTTTGAAAAAATGTATACAAAAATAGATGCATATTGTCCTTTTAAGTTGCTTTGGGTGAGACCTTCGGCTACTAGATTGCGTACAGATTTCTGATACGCGTGTGCGCAGCATTCATCTGTGTGCATGGCGCGGCCCCGGCTTATCGACCTTGACCTGCCTTATCAACTTGAAGAGGAAAACCTCATGAGCACCCTGAGTCTGGAAACTGCACTGGACATCACCCGTCACGCCCTGGTGGCCAGTCGCGAGCTGTCCACCGCACCGCTGACCATCGCCGTGCTGGACGCTGGCGGACACCTGCTGAGCCTGCAGCGCGAGGACGGCGCGAGCATGCTTCGCCCGCAGATCGCCATCGGCAAAGCGTGGGGTGCGGTGGCGCTGGGCAAATCGTCGCGGGTGCTGGCGGCGGATGCCCAGCAGCGCCCATCGTTCATTGCCGCGGTGAATACGCTGGCGCAGGGCAATGTGGTGCCGGCGCCGGGTGGCGTGCTGATCCGCAATTCGGCCAACGAGGTGATCGGCGCCATCGGCATCAGCGGCGATGTCTCGGATATCGATGAGCAATGCGCGATCCGCGGTGTGCAGGCGCTGGGCCTGGTCGCGGACGCGGGCTGATCGAAGAAGGGAAGGGCGCGCCAAGCCGCGCCACGCGCTTTTTTGTAGGAGCGAGCTTGCTCGCGAACCGCCAAATGCGCCGGATGTATCAGGTGTAAAGCGAGTTCGCGAGCAAGCTCGCTCCTATGCGTTTCCGCGGCACCGGTAGGATGGGTGGAGCGAAGCGATACCCATGCGGCAGCGGTTGAAAACCGTTAGATCGACAACGGCCGCAAACGCCCCTGCGGCTTGGGCTCGCTGCCGTTGTCCGGCGCGGTGCCGCGCAGCACCAGGCGGGTAATGGTGTCAGTGGCTGCCTCGAAATCCGCGTCGCTCAGGCTGGTCTTGCCGGTGACCATGGAGATCTGCCAGTCGAAATCGGCATAGGTCTGGGTTGCCGCCCAGATGGTGAACAGCAGGTGGTGCGGGTCCACCGGCGCCAGCAGGCCGCGGTCGATCCAGCTCTGCAGGCAGGCAATGTTGCGCTGGGCCTGGGCGTTCAGCTCGTCCAGATACTCTTTGGGCAGGTGCGGCGCACCGTGCATCAGTTCACTGGCGAACACCTTGGAGGCGTGCGGCAGCTCCTGGGAAATCTTCACCTTGGAGCGGATATAGGCACGCAGCGCCTCGCTCGGTTCATCGTCCTCGCGGAACGGCGCAGAGGCCTGCAGTAAAGGCTCCACCACGCTTTCCAGCACGCTGCGGTAGAGGTTTTCCTTGGACTGGAAGTAGTAGTAGACGTTGGGCTTGGGCAGCCCGGCGCGAGCGGCGATGTCGCTGGTCTTGGTCGCCGCGAAACCCTTCTCGGCGAATTCCTCGCTGGCTGCGCGCAGGATCAGGCGGCGGTTACGCTCGCGAATGCTGGTCATTGGCTGGTCTTCTTTCTTGTATTGCGTGGTCACCCAACTAAGCCGGGCATGGTAGCACCGGGCTCCGGAAGCCCTCAACTCAGGCGCTTGTACGCATTTTCCTGACTCGCGGGTCGGTTTTCTGTGTACAGCAGCGTAGTTCTGAGGTATTTCTAGCGCACTTTCGTTCGGCACCTGCCATCCGGAACCCCAATGTCCGATTCCCAGTTGGTCGACCCCTTCGGTCGACGCATCACCTACCTGCGCCTGTCGGTCACCGACCGCTGCGACTTCCGCTGCACCTATTGCATGAGCGAAGACATGCAGTTCCTGCCGCGCGACCAGGTGTTGAGCCTGGAAGAACTGGAGGCGGTGGCCGATGCGTTCATCGGCCTGGGCGTGAAGCGCATCCGCATCACCGGCGGCGAGCCGCTGGTGCGCAAGGGCCTGACCGGCCTGCTGGCGCGCCTGGGCGCTCGGCCTGAACTGGACGACCTCTCCATCACCACCAATGGCTCGCAGCTGCGTGAGCGCGCGGCGGAGCTGCGTGCTGCCGGCGTGCGCCGTCTGAACATCAGCCTGGATTCCCTGCGCCGCGAGCGCTTCGCCGCCTTCACCCGTTCCGACAAGCTGGAGCAGGTGCTCGATGGCATCGACGCTGCGCGGGAATCCGGCTTCGAGCGCATCAAGCTCAACGCTGTGGTGCAGAAGGGTCGCAACGACGACGAAGTCTGCGACCTGGTGGAGTTTGCCCTGGCCAAGGGTATCGATATCAGCTTCATCGAGGAGATGCCGCTGGGCAGCGTCAGCAGCCATGAGCGCAAGCAGACGCTGTGCAGCAGCGATGAAGTCCGCGCGCAACTCGCCGAGCGCTGGCAGTTGCTGCCCACGCCCGAGCGCAGCGGCGGGCCTTCGCGCTACTACCGCATCGACGGTTACGCCAGCCGCATCGGCTTCATCTCCCCGCACAGCCACAACTTCTGTGGCGACTGCAATCGGGTACGGGTGACTGCCGAAGGCAAGCTGGTGCTCTGCCTCGGCCATGAAGGCGCGCTGGACCTGCGCCAACTGCTGCGCGAACACCCCGGCGACAGCGCCCGGCTGCGCGAGGCGCTGATGCAGGCGCTGCAACTCAAGCCCGAACGACACCACTTCGAAGCGGATCAGCAAGTACAGGTGCTGCGCTTCATGAGCATGACCGGCGGCTGAGTCCGCCACGGCGGGTTGCCTGACCTGCCCGATAGAACAACAACAACACGTCACAAGGAGAGTCGTTTGAAGCTCAAGGCCTTCTGCTGGGCGCTCGCCAGCATCCTGTCCCCCCTCGTTTGTGCTCCTGTCGTGGCGCAGACCTACGTGGTCGGCGTCGAGAACCTCCCGTTCGCTCCGCACTACAGCACCGATGCCCAGGGCAATTACCAGGGCTTTGCCCGCGATGTGCTGGACCTGTTCGCCAGCGCCAGTGGCATTACCCTGGAGTACCGTCCGCTGCCGGTGGATGCGCTGCTGCCGGCGCTGTTTTCCGGCGAGGTCGATCTCAAGTATCCAGACAATCCCGACTGGGCTCCGGAGCAGAAGGCCGGCAAGACCCTGCGCTATAGCCAGCCGGTGACGCAGTACGTCGATGGCGTGCTGGTGGCGCCGGAGCGACTGGGGCAGGGCATCGGCGCGCTGAAGCGGCTGGCGCTGGTGGAAGGCTGGACGCCGCGGGGCTACGAGGCGCCGATCCAGGCCGGGCAGATCAGCCTGGCGCCCAGCGCTGACCTGCGGCAGATGGTGCATGCCGCGCTGAAGAAACAGGCCGACGGCGCCTACTTCAATGTGGTGGTCGCCACTTACTACCTGGACAACATCCGCGCAAAGCCCGGTGCGCTGGTGTTCGATCCTTCGCTACCGCATACCCGCAGCACGTTCCACCTTTCCAGCGTGAAGCAGGGCGAACTGATCCAGCGCTTCGACCGCTTCCTCGTCGACCATGCCAAGGAGGTCGCCGCGCTCAAGGCCAAGTATGGCGTCGAGGCGAGCCTGGACTCCGAGCACCTAGGCGTCGAGCAGTGGAAGGTGGATTTCCTCGAGCGGCAGAAAGCGAAACAGAAGTCGCCGTAAGTTGCCATCTTCCCTAGAATCGCCGCTGTCGTTTGCGCGCCAGCCGTAGGGAGGATGAAGTGCGCCGCGCTTTGTTCATCTGTAGCCGCAACCGCTTGCGCAGTCCCACTGCCGAAGTTGTCTTTGCCAACTGGCCGGAGGTCGAGACCGACTCCGCCGGTCTGGCCCTGGACGCGGAGGTACTGCTGGGTGTCGAGCAGCTGGAATGGGCCGACCTGGTGTTCGTCATGGAGCGCCGGCATCGGCAGGCGTTGCTGCGCCGATTCCCCGTGGCGATGCGCGGCAAGCGCCTGGTGTGCCTGGATATCCCCGATGACTACGACTACCTGCAGCCCGAGCTGGTGCGGGTTCTCGAACTCAAGGTCGGGCCTCTTCTGCGGCAGGGGCAGGCGTGAGCGCAGTCCGTATTGCACTCCGGGATGCAGTGCTGGTCTGCCTGGGGTTCCGTATCCAGGCCCAGCCCGAGCCTTCGCTGGAAATCGATGGCGACCTGCTCTGGGCGCTGGAGCAGCCGCAATGGTGTGAGCTGGCCGTGTCGCTGGAAGAGCGCGGCGGCGGGTTGTGGATTGTGCCGCTGCCGCTTGCGCAGCAGGCGGGGTTCGATCCGCAGCGGGTGATCGGCTGGCGTGATGAGCCTGTGCGCATCGTGGAGCCCGAAGGCGTCGAGGATGCCGAGGCCGCCATCCATTGGTGGCGCGGCGGGACGGTCGAAGACGTGCGCGGGCGAGTCAGTCATCACCCCTGGGGGCGTTTGCTGCGTCTTGAGGGGCCAGGGATCGGTCCTGAGCACATACTCTTTCCCCGTGGTCTCGGCTGCGTCTATCTCGGCCATCTGCACACCGACTGGCGCCAGTTGCGGATCGAGCCGAGTTCCTGAGTTCGGCCCAAGCCAAGATTTCCGGAACCGAAGCGCAGCGGTCGCAGCCTAAATCTGCACTGACCCAGCGAGGTGCTCCGCATGGCCACCGAAAAACCGCCCGCTCGCGGCGCAGCCCAGTCGCGGCCGCGTAGCAAAGGCAGCGACTCTGCCGCAAAGCGCAAGACCGCACCGCGCACCCAGGCCAGGGAGTCGAAGGCGAGCGGGGATACCGCGGACGACCTCTCTGCCGAAGAGCGTCGCAAAGTCGAGAAGAGCCAGCCGCCCCGCGCACTGGTGCTGCACGAAGTCATCCGCCTGCAGGGCAATCACGAACTGGAGCGTACCCTGGCGGCGCTCTGGTGGTCGGCGCTGGCCGCCGGGCTGACCATCGGCCTGTCGCTGATGGCGATGGGGCTGTTCCGCGCGCGTCTGCCGGACCACGATATGGCGGTGATCACCACCAGCCTCGGGTATCCGGTCGGCTTCCTGGCAATCATCCTCGCGCGCCAGCAACTGTTCACCGAGAACACCCTGACGGCGGTACTGCCGGTGATGAGCGAGCCGACCCTGGAGAAGTTCGGCCAGTTGCTGCGCCTGTGGTCGGTGGTACTGCTGGGCAACATCGTCGGTGCCCTGCTGTTCGCCTACGGCATGCTGCACCTGCCGATCTTCGACACCAAGGCGGATCAGGCTTTCCTGGAGATCGGCCGCGAGGTCATGGAGAACGACCATTGGCAGATGTTTTCCAAGGGCATCGTCTCCGGCTGGATGATCGCCACCATGGTCTGGCTGGTACCGGCGGCGGAGAACGCCAAGGTGTGGATCATCTTCCTGGTCACCTACCTGATGGCGCTGGGCAGCTTCAGTCACATCGTGGTCGGCACCTGCGAGGTGGGCTACCTGATGTTCGCCGGAGAAGTGGGGCTGGCGGCGTTCGTCATCGATTTTGCCTTGCCCACGCTGGTAGGCAACATCGTGGGCGGCAGTCTGATCTTCGCCCTGATGAGCCATGCCCAGGTGCGCAGCGATACGTCACCGCCGGAGAAGTCCCCGAAAAGAAAAACGGCGCCCTGAGGCGCCGTTTTTTTCGTGCGGTGTGAAGCGAGGCGTCAGATGCCCAGCTTGTCGCGCATGGTGTAGTACCAGGCACCGATCGCGGAGAACGGCACCTGGAACATGCGGCCGCCCGGGAACGGGTAGTGCGGCAGGGTGGCGAAGGCGTCGAAGCGCTCGGCCTGGCCGCGCAGCACTTCGGCCAGCAGCTTGCCGGCCAGGTGGGTGTAGGTCACGCCGTGACCCGAACAGCCCTGGGAGTAATAGATGTTGTCGCCGATACGGCCAACCTGCGGCAGGCGCGAAAGCGTCAGCAGGAAGTTGCCGGTCCAGGCGAAGTCGATCTTCACGTCTTTCAGCTGCGGGAAGACCTTGAGCATCTTCGGACGAATGATCGCCTCGGTGTTCGACGGATCGCGCGCACCGTAGACCACGCCGCCACCGAAGATCAGGCGGTTGTCGCCGGTCAGGCGGTAGTAGTCGAGCAGGTAGTTGCAGTCCTCGACGCAGTAGTCGGTCGGCAGCAGGGACTTGGCCAGGTCGGCGCTCAGCGGCTCGGTGGTGATCACCTGGGTGCCGCACGGCATGGACTTGGAAGCCAGTTCCGGCACCAGGCCGCCGAGGTAGGCGTTACCGGCTACCACGATGAACTTGGCTTTCACGCGACCTTTCGGGGTGTGCACCACCGGATTGGCGCCACGGTCGATCTTCACGGCAGGGGACTGCTCGTGGATCACGCCGCCCAGGGATTCCACGGCTGCTGCTTCGCCCAGGGCGAGGTTCAGCGGGTGAATGTGGCCGCCGCTCATGTCGAGCATGCCGCCGACATAGCTGTCGGTGCCGACGACTTCGCGGATGCGCTTGGCGTCCATCAGTTCCAGCTGGGTGTGGCCGAAGCGTTCCCACAGCTTTTTCTGCGACTCCAGGTGGCCCATCTGCTTGGCGCTGAGGGCCGCGAACACGCCGCCGTCTTTCAGGTCGCACTGGATGTTGTACTTGGCGATGCGCTCGCGAATGATGCGGCCGCCTTCGAAGGCCATGTCGCCCAGCAGCTTGGCCTGCTTGGCGCCGACGGTGCGCTCGATGACGTCGATGTCGCGACTATAGCTGTTGACGATCTGGCCGCCGTTACGGCCCGATGCACCGAAGCCGACCTTGGCGGCTTCCAGTACGGTGACCTTGAAACCGTTTTCCAGCAGGAACAGGGCGGTCGACAGGCCGGTGTAGCCAGCGCCGATCACGCAGACATCGGTTTCCACCTCGCCCTGCAGTTCAGGACGGGCCGGGACCGGGTTGGCCGAAGCTGCGTAATAGGAAGAGGGGTAGGAAGTGTGCGGCATAATGCACCTGTGTTTGTTATTTTTTACGAGATGTGCGGATGCTACCTGAGTCGAATCTGGCCGGCTAGTGCCCGTGCAAAATAATTTACGGACGGTCGAACATAAAAAAATTCACTTTTTCAGTGGCTTAGCTGAAAAAAGTGCTTGACCGGTGAAAACGATCGCGTAGAATGCGCCCCACACGACAGGCACATAGCTCAGTTGGTTAGAGCACCACCTTGACATGGTGGGGGTCGTTGGTTCGAGTCCAATTGTGCCTACCAAACAAAATCGCTACGGCGATTTCAAAAAGGGCGATCCGAAAGGATCGCCCTTTTTGTTTGCCCGCAGGAAAGCTGTCGACTCGCGGTAACGGCTGGTGTGCCTGCTATGGTGTCCACTTGGGATGTCTCGGAGGTGGTGATGGGTGGTCTGCGATTCTGGTGGGTGCTCGGAGCTCTGTTGGTGCCGTTGCCTGCGTTGGCGGAAATGCAGGTGATCTGGCCGCAGGGCTGGGAGGTTTCGCGCTCGCCTGCGGATGTGGCGGCCGATGCGCCGGTGGTTCGCCAGCGCGGCGTGCGCGTGGCCGAGGATGGTTCTCAGGAGTTGGTAATGGAGGTGACGCGCAGTCGCCTTGGTTCCGGCGTCACTGTCAGTGTCGAGAATGTCATCGTCGAGATGCGCAAGGCGCTGCAGAAGGATTTCATGCGCCAGGGGTTTCAGGCTGCATGTAGCAAGCCGCTGGATGCCAGACTCGGCGGGCTCGACGGTCTGGAGGTGCGCTGTGGCATCAGCCAGAACGGCACTGAGGTTCTGAAGCAGACTGTTCAGGTTGCGTTGGGTGAGGGGGCGGCTTACTCACTGACCTACGCGGCACCGTCAGAGCGTTATGCGGACCTGGCGGGAGAGATTGAATCGGTGAAGGCGGGGATCAGCCTGCGCTGATTGCTTCCTTTATATAGAAGGCAGAAAAGCAAAAGCCCCGCTCATGCGGGGCTTTTTCGTTTTCAGGCTCAGGCAGCGATGGTGGCTTGCACTCGCTGGATAACCGCGTTCAGCGGGGCTTCGCCCAGGTATTGCTGGGGGTAGAGGCGTTCGGTGTGCTTGGCAATGCCATGCTCGTTCACCAGGGTGAAGCTGAAGCCGTGCTTGCGCTTGGCCTGGATGACGCAGTTCAGAGGGGCGAAGGCCGCCGAAAGGGTGCGAATCGCCTCCTGGATTTGCAGGGAGGTTTTCATTGTCTTGTCTTTCCAAATAGGTAACGGTCCTATGACCGTTGAATTCGTCAAAAGCTCCGGGTGCGATCTGAGAATGCAGAAGGCGTGTGACCGGAATATGGCAGCGAGTGGAAACTTCGGGGTCTGGTCGCGTCAGGCTGCGGCGTTGGGTCGGGCAGGTGTTCTGACGTGGGGCGCTGGTCGCTCGGGCAAATGTTCCTGGCGCGGTTGGCGCGCTCTGGAATCGATGCGGAGGATGCGCTGGCCGTGGCCCTGTAGAGCCCAGCTTCTGCCCTGGATCAGGTAGGGAGTGCTGGGAGGGGCGACCTTGGGTTTGGTGTTCGCTCTGGCGATTATAAGGATTTCTGCTGGCGATGGCTAGTTTTTATACAGCCGTCGGTCAGTGCGAGGTGAGCGAGTGGGGACTCCGCGGAGCGGGAGCGCTCCGCGGAAGCTCAGACCTATTGCAGCCAGGACTCCACGGTGTCGCCACCGTACTGTTGTTTCCAGGCCTTCAGGGTCTTGTGGTTGCCACCCTTGGTCTCGATGGTTTCACCATTGTGCGGGTTCTTGTAAACCTTCAGTTGGCGAGTGCGGCGCGGCTGCTGCGCGCTGGCAGGTTCGGCGGAAGTCTGCGGGTCGAGAATGTCGATGACATTGCGCAGGTTCATGCCGTACTGGTCCATCAAGGCTTGCAGTTGATCCTTGAACTCCAGTTCTTTCTTCAGGCCGCCATCGCTCTTGAGTTTTTCGAGCAGCGCGAGTTGCTCCTGGAGTTTGCGCTCGGCTTCGCGGAATTCCGCAAGTTTGGACATCTGGTTGCTCCCGTATGTAGGGTTGATTAGTACGGCGTGATTCTGTGTTCTGGTGGTTGTTCGCGTCAACTGAATATATGAATTATTGCGATTGGTGAAACACACTTTAAATATTGGCTGGGCTCGCCAGGTTGGCAGATTAATTGATCGATGATGGATAATGCGCGCGATAAAGGTTGTGGCGGGATTTTCTGTGGGGCAGTAATCCCTGCAAAAATTGTGTGCTTTATTGTGGTGCGTTGCGTGCGAGTGCCGGATGAATAACGAGATAGTGCAGTATTGGGTCAATGATTATGAACTGACGTGCCAGGTTTCCGGACGGGGTGCGCCGCTGCTTTTGGTGCACGGGTCGCTTTGTGATTACCGCTACTGGCGGGGGCAGGTCGAGGTCTTGTCGGCCCGGTATCGCGTAATAGTGCCCAGTTTGCGCCACTGTTTCCCGGAGCAGTGGGATGGCGAGGGGGTCGGCTTTACGACGAAGCAGCATGTTGACGACCTGCTGGCATTGATCGATCAAATACCTGGTCCGGTACATCTGCTGGGGCATTCGCGCGGAGGGAATATCTGTCTGCGGCTGGCGTTGATGGCTCCTCGTAAATTACTTTCGTTGACGCTTGCTGATCCGGGTGGCGACTTTGCCGATGATGTTTTTGCTGGGGTAAACATCGAGGCGCCAAATTCTCCCGTCGAGCGCAATCAATTTCGTCTTCAGGCTCTGCAGATGATTCGCGCGGGGGCGACGGAGGAGGGGCTTCGGCTGTTTGTCGATACCGTTAGTGGCGCGGGAGTCTGGTCGAAGTCCTCGCGTCAGTTTCGTGAAATGGCAACAGCCAATGCCATGACATTGGTCGGGCAGGTCGCTGATCATCCCGTGCCAATTAGTCGCGAGCAGATCGCGCAATTGCAGTTGCCGGTATTGCTGATCGGTGGGGCTAAAAGTCCGGAGCCGTTTCCGCGAATCATCCAAGCGTTGCAGTCGACCCTTGCTGATGCTCGGTCAGTGATGATTTCCGGTGCCTCCCATGGCATGAATGTGATCCGCCCGGCGTCCTTCAATCGAGCCGTTCTCGAATTTGTCGAGCAATACTGAGCGAAGTCAGGGTTGCCGCTCGTCAGTTCCTCTGAGTTGCAGTAACATCCTCCGCCTTGCCCGCTATCGTTTGCGGGCAGGTTTTCGATTTCTTCCAGTGATCTCCGTCCGCGCGCGAAAGCGCAGGGTGCCGACAAGGCGCCTGCCACTGTGAGGCAGGCCTGCCCGGCGGGCGACGCTTACTGGCACATCCCAACCCATGTGGCCTTTCGTAGGGGTCACCACTAGGAGAGGAGGCGCCATGCCCATCATTACTCTTCCCGACGGTAGTCAGCGTTCTTTCGATCATCCGGTCAGCGTGACCGAGGTGGCGCAATCCATTGGCGCAGGCCTGGCGAAAGCCACCCTGGCCGGCAAGGTCAACGGCCGTCTGGTCGATGCCTGCGACATCATCGACAGCGACGCGACCCTGCAAATCATTACCCCGAAGGACGAGGACGGGCTGGAAATCATCCGCCACTCCTGCGCCCACCTGGTGGGCCATGCGGTCAAGCAGCTGTATCCGACCGCCAAGATGGTCATCGGCCCGGTGATCGATGAAGGCTTCTATTACGACATCGCCTTCGAGCGTCCCTTCACTCCGGAAGACATGGCAGCCATCGAAAAGCGCATGGCCGAGCTGATCGAGAAGGATTACGACGTCATCAAGAAGATGACCCCGCGTGCTGAAGTCATCGAGACCTTCAAGGCCCGTGGTGAGGAATACAAGCTGCGCCTCATCGACGATATGCCGGACGAGAAGGCCATGGGCCTGTACTTCCATGAGGAGTACGTGGACATGTGTCGCGGCCCGCACGTGCCGAATACTCGTTTCCTGAAAGCCTTCAAGCTGACCAAGATTTCCGGCGCCTACTGGCGTGGCGACTCGAAGAACGAGCAGTTGCAGCGCGTCTATGGCACCGCCTGGGCGGACAAGAAGCAGCTGGCTGCCTACGTCCAGCGTATCGAGGAGGCCGAGAAGCGCGATCACCGCCGCATCGGCAAGCAGCTCGATCTCTTCCACCTCCAGGAAGAAGCGCCGGGCATGGTCTTCTGGCACCCGAACGGCTGGACTGTCTATCAGGTGCTCGAGCAGTACATGCGCAAGGTGCAGCGTGACCACGGATACGTGGAAGTCCGCACTCCGCAGGTCGTCGATCGCATCCTCTGGGAGCGCTCCGGCCACTGGACCAACTACGCCGAGAACATGTTCACCACTTCGTCGGAAAGCCGCGACTTTGCGGTCAAGCCGATGAACTGCCCGTGCCATGTGCAGATCTTCAACCAGGGCCTGAAGTCCTACCGTGACCTGCCGCTGCGCCTCGCCGAGTTCGGGGCCTGCCACCGTAACGAACCGTCCGGTGCGCTGCACGGCATCATGCGTGTGCGTGGCTTCACCCAGGACGATGCGCACATTTTCTGCACCGAAGAGCAGGTAAAGAAGGAAGCGGCCGACTTCATCAAGCTGACCTTGCAGGTCTATTCGGACTTCGGCTTCAGCGATGTCTCCATGAAGCTGTCCACTCGTCCGGCCAAGCGCGTCGGTTCCGAAGAGCTGTGGGATCGGGCCGAAAGTGCTCTGGCCGATGCTCTGAACGAATCCGGCCTGGAGTGGGAATATCAGCCGGGCGAGGGTGCCTTCTACGGTCCGAAGATCGAGTTCACCCTGAAGGACTGCCTCGGCCGTAACTGGCAATGCGGCACCCTGCAGTACGATCCGAACCTGCCGGAGCGTCTGGATGCCAGCTATATCGCCGAAGATAACAGCCGTACCCGCCCGGTTATGCTGCACCGCGCGATCCTCGGCTCCTTCGAGCGCTTCATCGGCATGCTCATCGAGCACTACGCCGGTCTGTTCCCGGCCTGGCTCGCACCGACCCAGGCGGTGGTGATGAATATCACTGACAAGCAGGGCGAATGGGCCGAAGAAGTGGTGCGTCAGCTCGAACAAAGCGGATTCCGTGCCAAGTCTGACTTGAGAAACGAGAAAATTGGCTTTAAAATCCGCGAGCATACTTTGCTCAAGGTTCCCTATCTGCTGGTTATCGGTGATAGGGAAGTTGAATCGCAGGCCGTCGCCGTACGTACGCGCGAAGGGGCAGACCTCGGCTCGATGCCGGTCGCCCAGTTCGCGGAGCTTCTCGCTCAGGCGGTTTCCCGGCGTGGTCGCCAAGACTCGGAGTAATCATTATTAAGCGTGAAATGAGACAGGATAAGCGGGCTCTCCCGAAACCACCGATCAACGAAAACATCACCGCCCGTGAGGTGCGTCTGATTGGTGCCGACGGTCAACAGATTGGCGTGGTCTCCCTCGATGAGGCCCTCCGTCTAGCCGACGAGGCCAAGCTGGACCTGGTGGAAATTTCTGCTGATGCGGTGCCCCCTGTCTGCCGCATCATGGACTACGGCAAGCACCTCTTCGAGAAGAAGAAGCAAGCCGCTGCTGCGAAGAAAAACCAGCACCAGCAACAGATCAAAGAAATCAAGTTTCGTCCAGGGACGGAAGAAGGGGATTACCAGGTAAAACTACGCAACCTGGTACGTTTCCTTAATGAAGGGGACAAGGCCAAGGTATCGCTTCGATTCCGTGGTCGTGAGATGGCCCACCAGGAGCTGGGCATGGAGCTGTTGAAGCGGGTCGAAAACGACCTCGCGGAAATCGGCACCGTGGAACAGCATCCCAAGCTGGAAGGACGCCAGCTGATGATGGTCATCGCTCCCAAGAAGCGTAAATAACCTCCCGGGCACTGGCAGGCCTGATGGTTATCAGTTGTTAACGAATGCGGAGTACTAAACATGCCAAAGATGAAAACCAAGAGTGGCGCCAAAAAGCGCTTCAAAGTGACTGCTGGTGGCATCAAGCACAAGCACGCTTTCAAGAGCCACATCCTGACCAAAATGACCACCAAGCGTAAGCGTCAGCTGCGCGGCACTTCGATGCTCGCTGCTTCCGACGTTCGCCGTGTAGCACGCTCCCTGCGTCTGCGTTGATTTCTGGTAGAGGATAAATAAATGGCTCGTGTTAAGCGTGGCGTGATTGCACGTCGTCGTCACAAAAAGATTCTGAAGCTCGCAAAAGGCTACTACGGCGCGCGTTCGCGTGTGTTCCGTGTTGCCAAGCAGGCGGTAATCAAGGCTGGCCAATATGCCTACCGTGACCGTCGTCAGCGCAAGCGTCAGTTCCGCGCCCTGTGGATCGCCCGTATCAACGCTGGTGCTCGTCAGAACGGTCTGTCCTACAGCCGTCTGATCGCCGGCCTGAAAAAGGCGGCCATCGAGATCGACCGTAAGGTACTGGCCGATCTGGCTGTGAACGAAAAAGCGGCGTTTACCGCGATTGTCGAGAAAGCGAAGGCCAGCCTGGCTTAAGCCCCACGACAGTTACCGGATCTCGGTCCGGACGTAACGTCACCGATAGGGGAAGAGCCTTACCGCTCTTCCCCTATTTTGTATCTGGAGTTGGTACATGGAAAACCTGGACGCGCTGGTTTCGCAGGCCCTGGACGCCGTGCGAAACACCGAAGACGTCAACGCCCTGGAGCAGATCCGGGTTCACTACCTCGGCAAGAAAGGCGAGCTGACCCAGGTCATGAAGACCCTGGGCGATTTGCCGGCCGAAGAGCGCCCCAAGGTCGGTGCGCTGATCAACGTCGCCAAGGAAAAGGTTCAGGATGTGCTGAACGCCCGCAAGGCCGAGCTGGAGGGCGCTGCCCTCGCCGCCAAGCTGGCAGCCGAGCGCATCGACGTGACCCTGCCGGGCCGTGGCCAGTCCTCCGGCGGCCTGCACCCGGTCACTCGCACCAAGGAACGCATCGAGCAGTGCTTCACCCGCATCGGCTATGAAGTGGCCGAGGGGCCGGAAGTCGAAGACGACTACCACAACTTCGAAGCGCTCAACATTCCGGGTCACCACCCGGCTCGTGCCATGCACGACACCTTCTACTTCAATGCGAACATGCTGCTGCGCACCCATACCTCGCCGGTACAGGTCCGCACCATGGAAAACCAGAAGCCGCCGATTCGCATTGTCTGCCCGGGCCGCGTTTACCGCTGCGACTCCGACCTGACCCACTCGCCGATGTTCCATCAGGTCGAAGGTCTGCTGGTCGATGAAGACGTCAGCTTCGCCGACCTCAAGGGCACCATCGAAGAGTTCCTCCGCGCCTTCTTCGAGAAGGAATTCTCCGTCCGCTTCCGTCCGTCCTTCTTCCCCTTCACCGAGCCTTCGGCGGAAGTCGACATCCAGTGCGTGCTTTGCAGTGGCAAAGGCTGCCGTGTCTGCAAGCAGACTGGCTGGCTGGAAGTCATGGGTTGCGGCATGGTCCACCCCGACGTGCTGCGCATGTCCGGCATCGATCCCGAGAAGTACCAGGGCTTCGCCTTCGGCATGGGTATCGAGCGTCTGGCCATGCTGCGCTACGGCGTGAATGACTTGCGCCTGTTCTTCGACAACGATCTGCGGTTCCTCGGCCAGTTCCGCTAGCCCGCAAGACCGTCAACGCATTTAGGAGAACAGGATGAAATTCAGTGAACAGTGGCTGCGGAGCTGGGTAAACCCGCAGGTATCCCGTGATGAGCTGGTAGCTCGTCTGTCCATGGCTGGCCTCGAGGTCGACGCCGTGATCCCGGTCGCCGGTCAGTTCAGCGGTGTGGTCGTGGGCGAAGTGCTGTCGACCGAACAGCACCCGGACGCCGACAAGCTGCGCGTCTGCCAGGTCAGCAACGGTTCGGAGACTTTCCAGGTCGTCTGTGGCGCGCCCAATGTGCGCCCAGGCCTGAAGATTCCCTTCGCCATGATCGGTGCCGAGCTGCCGGGCGACTTCAAGATCAAGAAGGCCAAGCTGCGCGGTGTTGAATCCAACGGCATGCTCTGCTCGGCCAAAGAGCTGGAGATCAGCGAAGAGAACGCCGGCCTGATGGAGCTCGCCGCGGATGCGCCTGTGGGTGCCAATATCCGCGACTACCTCGAACTGGACGACGCTTCCATCGAGATCGGCCTGACCCCGAACCGTGGTGATTGCCTGTCGCTGACCGGCCTCGCTCGCGAAGTCGGCGCGCTGTACAGCGCCGAGGTCAAGCCGGTTGTGGTCAGTGTTGTTGCTCCGCAGGTCGATGAAGTGCGCAGTGTTGAGCTGCAGGCGCCCAAGGCTTGCCCGCGCTACCTTGGCCGCGTTATCCGCAACGTCGACCTGAGCAAGCCGTCCCCGCTGTGGATGGTTGAGCGTCTGCGCCGTTCCGACATTCGCAGCATCGACGCTGCCGTCGACGTCACCAACTACGTGATGATCGAGCTGGGGCAGCCGATGCACGCCTTCGATCTCGACGAGATCAAGGGTGGCGTTCGCGTGCGCATGGCGGAGGAGGGCGAGAAGCTCGTCCTGCTCGACGGCCAGGAAGTCACCCTGCGTGCCGACACCCTGGTGATTGCTGACCATGAGCGTGCCCTGGCCATTGCTGGCGTGATGGGTGGCGAGCACAGCGGCGTCAGCGCCAAGACCCGTGATCTGTTCCTGGAGAGCGCCTTCTTCGACAACATCGCCGTCGCTGGCAAGGCTCGTTCTTATGGCCTGCACACCGATGCCTCGCACCGCTTCGAGCGTGGCGTGGACTCGCAGCTGGCTCGCCGCGCCATGGAGCGCGCCACTGAGTTGCTGCTGCAGATCGTTGGTGGCGAAGCTGGTCCGATCGTGGAAGCCGTCAGCGAGGCCGACCTGCCCAAGGTCGCTCCGGTCACCCTGCGTGCCGAGCGCGTTACCCAGATGCTGGGCATGACCCTGGAAAACACCGAAATCGAGCGTCTGCTCACCGCCCTGGAATTCGATGTCCAGAAAGCCGGTGCCGATACCTGGACTGTTGGCGTGCCGAGCCATCGATTCGACGTCTCGATCGAAGTCGACCTGATCGAAGAGCTGGGTCGCCTGTACGGCTACAACCGTCTGCCGGTTCGCTACCCGCAGGCGCGCCTGGCGCCGAACACCAAGTCCGAGTCCCAGGCTGAGCTGCCGGCGCTGCGCCGTCTGCTGGTCGCTCGCGACTACCAGGAAGCCATCACCTATAGCTTCATCGATCCCAAGCTGTTCCAGCTGTTCCACCCCGGTGTCGAGCCGCTGATGCTGGCCAACCCGATATCTGCCGACATGGCCGCCATGCGCGCCTCGCTCTGGCCGGGCCTGGTGAAGTCGCTGCAGCACAACCTCAACCGTCAGCAGACCCGCGTGCGCCTGTTCGAAAGTGGCCTGCGCTTCGTCGGGCAACTGGAAGGGCTGGTGCAGGAAAACATGCTCGCCGGCGTCGTCTGCGGCGCACGTCAGCCGGAAGGTTGGGCGAACGGTCGCGAGAATGTCGACTTCTTCGACGTGAAAGCCGATGTGGAAGCGCTGCTGGGCAATGCTGGTGCCATCGAAGCTTTCACCTTCTCCCCGGCGGAACACCCGGCGCTGCACCCAGGCCAAACCGCCAAGATCGAGCGCGATGGCGTGCTGGTCGGCTACCTGGGCGCTCTGCACCCGGAGCTGGCCAAGGCGCTGGATCTGGATCGTCCGGTCTACGTTTTCGAGCTGGTACTGGCCGAAGTGGCCAAGGGTCGCCTGCCGAAATTCAGTGAGCTGTCGCGCTTCCCTGAAGTGCGCCGTGACCTGGCGTTGATCGTCGATCTGGATACCCCGGCCGAGTTCGTGCTGGCAAATATCCGTGAAACGGCGGGCGAATGGCTGACGGACCTCAGGCTGTTTGACGTCTACCACGGTAAAGGTATTGATCCGCTTAGAAAAAGCTTGGCCGTTGGCTTGACCTGGCAGCATCCATCACGCACTCTTAACGATGACGAGGTGAACGCGACTACGCAGAATATCGTCGCCTCGCTGGAACAAAGGTTCAACGCCACGTTAAGGAAGTAGCGTATGGGGGCTCTGACGAAAGCTGAAATTGCTGAACGTCTGTACGAAGAGCTGGGCCTGAATAAGCGGGAAGCCAAGGAACTGGTGGAGCTCTTCTTCGAAGAGATCCGCCAGGCGCTGGAGCATAACGAACAGGTGAAGTTGTCGGGTTTCGGCAACTTCGACCTGCGCGACAAGCGCCAGCGTCCCGGACGCAACCCGAAGACGGGAGAGGAAATCCCGATCACAGCCCGGCGCGTCGTCACCTTTCGTCCAGGGCAGAAACTGAAGGCCAGGGTTGAAGCTTATGCTGGAACCAAGTCATAACGACGAGTTGCCCCCCATCCCGGGCAAGCGCTATTTCACCATCGGTGAAGTGAGCGATCTTTGCGCGGTGAAGCCGCACGTGCTGCGGTACTGGGAACAGGAATTCCCGCAACTCAACCCGGTCAAGCGAAGGGGCAACCGGCGCTATTACCAGCGCCAGGACGTGCTCATGATTCGCCAGATTCGCGCGCTGCTCTACGACCAGGGCTTCACCATCGGTGGTGCCCGTCAGCGCCTCACCGGTGACGAAGCTCGCGAGGACGCCACCCAGTACAAGCAACTGATCCGGCAGATGATCGCCGAATTGGAAGATGTGCTGCATGTGCTGCGCAAGTAACTGAAAAAAATGAAAAAAGCACTTCTCCAAAGCAAATGCTTGGGGTATAGTGCGATCCGCTTCTGAGGGAACTCAAAAGCAACGTCGGGGCGTAGCGCAGCCTGGTAGCGCACTTGCATGGGGTGCAAGGGGTCGAGTGTTCGAATCACTCCGTCCCGACCAAAAATCCCTAGAAAATCCAGTCACTTAGCGGTGACTGGATTTTTTTATGCCCGATGGTTTTTGACTGACTCTGAATTTTGCCCCACTTTTTGCCCCACCGGCGTTTTTTGCTCCGATCACAGTGATCGGATGTATCGACAGGGCGCTGGCGTGATTTAGTTCGGTAGTACCTTGACAGGGGCAGGTGGTCGTTCCACTTGAGCCAAGCGGGAAGAGCCTGTATCGCGCGTAGAGATCCAGGGCCAGGCCCTGCATGGTTATGTCCAGTTCACCACGGTGAATATGGCGTTGGGGGCCTTGTTCACTTCGCTGGCCGGATAGCGCCGAGCTAAAGCTCACCACTTCTTTAGGCTTCGCCTTGCACTCGGGCAAGGTGTGCATGCGGAAGAACAGGTCGTTCAACTACGAGATCGTAATGCCGAGCTGCTTCTTGATCTGTTGCGGATCGAAGCGGGTGTTATGCGGCACCTTGATCGCGCAAGTCGCGCCATCGACGGTAATGGATGGGGTATTGTTGCGTGCTGCCCAAGCTGTGGTCGGGTTAGTCCTTATCGTCAGGATGCTGGTGTGGGAGATCGCCAGAGGCAGGTAGCCGTCGTGCAGGCCTTTGCCCTTTAGTGAAGTATTCTGCCCCGTGGGCGCCTTGTGATCGCCTTGAGCATAGCGGCGGTTTCCAACTCATAACCAGACTCATGACTTCAGGTGTCCGCCGATGACCACTCTGACGTTCGCTCAACCTGTGTTACTGGCAGATCATTTCGACGTACCCGCAGATACGACTCCTTGGCTGGCGGCTGGTACTAGTGCTGCCTATGTAAAGACGAATCCGGGGATGACGCCGGCACGCTATCGTGCCTCGTTCAAAACCCTGTCACATGCCATGGTCCCTGTGTCTGCGTATGGAAAGAACCTGTCGAAGACCTATGGGTTGTACGTGCTGGCGTTCGGAGGTGCGAAGGATTTGACGCCCTGGATCTATGTGGGTACCACAGTGCGTGAAAGCGTTCTGGCGCGCATTCGCAAGCATCGGGTGAAAGCCACTGGGTCTCATATTGGTAGAGGCGCGAATGTCTCGGGAGGAGTCAATCACACTGCGGGGTGGAGGCCGTTCGCGGAGCGGCGCTATATCGAGCACGCTGGCAGACATGACCTGTACACAGACGTTAGGCTCGTTGTGGGGCAGCTTAATTTGCCGAACGTGGACGATACGAAGTTGCGCCAGTTCGAGGCTAGTCTTTGCAGCAATCAACATGGCGTGCTGGATCAGATCAAATCCATGCTGTGGTCGGTTGGGGTAGCTAAGGATGTTTCTCTGCTGACAGGCCGGCATGACAAGGCGCTTGCCAACAGTGGTATGCGTATCCTGTTCTGGGATGGCCAGATGAGCGTTTTTCCCTAAGACGCTAGGGCAGCACCTCAGTGAGGGCGGCGTCATGCCGGGCTCGTGCAGCACTTGGATCGGTATTTCGACGTAGAGCTGCATTTGAGGCGGAGATGGATTTCGCCGAGCGACGCCACTGCATGCGCTCAATGGCGCTTTCCGGCACCATGGGCAGGACAGTCGCCCTATGAGCGTCTGCGCGAACACACGCCATGGGGCGAGCAGCAGCACCTTATGAGCACAATGTACGCTGGAGCTCAGGGAGTGTGGCTGTAGGTCTACGATAAACCGCTCCCTATGGGGGGCGCACCTCGCTTGGGGTGACGGTGAGGACATCTAAGAGAAAAGGCCTAAGATAGTGCCGGCAACTGACACAGCCCAAATCATGAAGAGACGCCTTGCATGCCCGAAGACGACCACAGTGCTCCTCGCCTGATCAAGAAATACGCCAATCGCCGCCTATACGACACCCACACCAGTGCCCATGTCACCCTTGCTGACATTCGCCGGCTGGTTATCGATGAAGTGCCGTTTCAGGTAGTAGACGCGAAGAGTGGCGAAGACCTGACCCGGAGCATCCTGCTACAGATCATTCAGGAAGCGGAAAGTGATGGTGAGCCGATCTTCTCCAGCGACATGCTCAAGGGGATCATTCGCTTCTACGGCCCGTTCCAGGGCATGCTCGGCAACTATCTGGAGAAGAGCATCCAGACCGTGATCGACATCCAGACCCAGACCGGGGTGCAATCCTCGCAGGCTTGGAGTGACTTTATGCACAAGCAGGTGCCCGTCATGCAGGATCTGATGAGCCAGTATGTCGAACAGTCGAAGAAGCTCTATCTGGGGACTCAGAATCTTTTCGGCATGTTCGGCGGTATCCCGCCTGGCAATTCGAGGCAGAAGAAAAAAGACGGTGATGATCAATGACGACCATCACCGCTCTTGGTGCAGTTACCTTGCCTTACTTGCGCCCACCCGCAGTCTTGCTGGCTTCACGGGTCGCCTGACCTGCTGCGGAGGCCGCGGCAGCGATGCCGTTCTCGGCGATCTCGGCTGCCTGTTTGGCGGCCTTCTGCGCGCTTTCATAGACACTGCCGGCGCTTTCCAGTGCCGACTTGAGAACGGCTACCGCCGGCTCCGCACCCGCCGGGGCGTTCTTGGCGATGACGTCCACCAGTTCCCGCACATGCTTGGCGCCGGCCTCGACTTGGCGTTCGGCGAGCTTGGCGATATCCGCCTGAGTGCTGGAAACCAGGTCATACACCTCTCGATTGAACTCCAGCAGGCGCTCTGCCTGAGCAGTTGGCTGAGTGAGGGACGCCTGCAACTCGGCGAAGGCCTGCGGGTCACGCGCCGACAGCAGCTTACGTAGGCTGTCGAACTGCTCGCTGCTGGATGCGCGTAGCGCCTTGAACTGCAATTGACTGAGTTGCTCGACGCTCTCAAATACCTTGCCACTGATCTGCTGCAACAGGTCAAGGTTGGCTTTCTGTGCGCTTTGCAGTTTTTCTGAATCGAAAAAAGACATGGTTGGTCTCCTGGCAATGGGAAAGGCCGCTTGCGACCTAGCACGCGAAAACCATCCATGATGGAGCCGCTGCGCTAGCAAAATGTTGCACTGCACAAAGAGAGAGGGCAAGCGTTTTTGTGCGCTGCAAAAAAACTTTGCTCAAGTCGAGGTGATTCGCTATAAAACTTGGCCTGAAAGCCATGGCTCCTCTTCATGGAGAGGATCGAATGAGGGGGATTCCCGCGTCTCTGATATAGGAAAAGCTCATGAGCCAGGAAAGTTTTTTTGCAAAGCGAGAAGAGAGTTTCTCCTTATTTCATAATCTGTTCGAACACCTCGGACGCCTACAGCATCTGCACGGGAAGCTCCTGCTCGATGCCTTTGGTCAACGCCAAGAGGCTCTGCTCGCGCCACTGAGAGAAGGGCGCCTGCGTGTCCCCAGCGCAGGCGATTGCTGGGAGTACCTGGTCGACTTCGGACAGCGCAATCTGCTGTTCTGGGATGCACTTCGCCAGCGTGGTGACAATACCCTTGCCCACGAGCGCGCCGGCTATCCCCTGCTGCTCAAGTTTCCCTATGAGGTGCTGGTCGACGGCCACGACCTGCCTCACCCGGTCAACTACTCTCTGCTGCACATCGTTCCACCGGATGACCAGCCCAGCGATACCACGCGCCAGCCGGTCATCGTCATCGACCCACGCGGTGGTCACGGCGCCGGCATCGGCGGCTTCAAGCAGGATTCTGAAATCGGCGAAAGCTTGCGCGCTGGGCACCCGACCTATTTCATTGCTTTCAGCCATGCTCCCGCACCAGGCCAAACCCTGATCGATATCGCCGAGGCCGAGGCCCGCTACATCGAGGCGGTCAGCGCGCGGCATCCGGAGGCAGGGAAGCCCGTGGTGATCGGTAACTGCCAGGCCGGCTGGGCGCTGATGGGACTGGCTGCTGCACGTCCGGAACTACCAGGTCTGGTGATCGTCAATGGTGCGCCGCTGTCCTACTGGGCCGGAGTCAACGGGCGCAACCCGATGCGCTACGCTGGCGGTCTACTCGGCGGCGCATGGATGACTCGCTTGGGTAGTGACTTGGGTAATGGCCGTTTTGATGGCACCTGGCTGGTCAGCAACTTCGAGAGCCTGAATCCGGCCAACACCTACTGGAGCAAGTACTACAAGCTGTTCAGCAACGTCGACAGGGAAACCCCCCGCTTTCTCGATTTCGAGCGCTGGTGGGGTAGTCCAACCCTGCTCAACAGCGAGGAGATCGAGGTGATCGTCGATGACCTGTTCATCGGCAACCGCCTGGCTGGCGGTTCCGGGCGCAGGAGCAGCAGCATCGACCTGAAACGCATCGAGGCACCCGTGGTGGTGTTCTGCTCCTATGGCGACAATATCACTCCACCGCAGCAAGCACTGAATTGGATAGCCGACGTCTATCCCAGCGATCTGGCGTTGCGCAATGCCGGACGCACCATCGTCTATCTTCAGCATGCCAGCATCGGCCATCTGGGCATTTTCGTCTCCGGCAAGGTCGCCCGTCGTGAGCACAGGGAGCTGCTCGGCGCCATCGATGCCATCACCCTGTTGTCGCCAGGATTGTACGAACTGGTGATCGACGACCTGCCAGCATCCGCCAGTGACGACCAGGCTTACCAGGTACATTTCGAATCTCGGTGCATCGCCGACATTCTCTGCCACGATGAGGATGGTCGTAGCGACGAATTAGAGTTCGCCTTGGTCGACCGCGTCTCCGGATTCAATAGTACTCTCTACGACTGGCTTGTGCGTCCCTGGATGCGCAGGGCGATCAACGAACCACTCGCCGAATGCTTGCGCAAGAGCCATCCGTTCCACCAGCAGCAAGTTGTCTGGAGCAGTCTCAATCCAACGCTCTGGTGGTTGGCAGGCCATGCGGCTCTGACGCGCGTCAATCGCCGCCCGGCATCGCCCGACAATCCCCTATTTGCCTGGCAAGAGGTATCGTCCAGCACGGTTGAGGCCCTGCTCGATGGCTATCGTGATGTCCGCGACGCGGCCCAGGAGATGCTCTTCCATAGTTTCTATGGCGGCCTGAGCACCTTGACTGGCGACCAGGCACCACACTCGCAGCAGAGCTACGTCGAGCAACGTGACAAGGCTCTCGTCGAGCATCTGCACGACTCGCTTCTTCGTGGTGGGGAGCAGGAAGCGCTCATTCGCATTCTCTGCTTGCTCGCGCATGCAAGTGGCAGGTTCGGCAAGGAGCGCATCGAACAACTTGCTCAACAGGCCCGCACGCTCTCGCAACAGCTCGGCATCGACCCACTTGCCGTACGTGACAGCGTCCGTCTGCAGGATCTGCTGGTCTTTGCCCTCCCCGAGGAGAGTCTGAATACATTGCCATTGCTGGTTCCCGAGGCCGGGCAGCGTGAGGCAGTGCTGGCAGCCGCCGTGTACCTCGTGCCCGAACTTCTCTACGCCGAGGGCGCAGTGGGCGAACTCTGGCGCCGTTTGCACGACCAGCTTGAACACCCCGTGCCGGCCTTCGCACAATCAACGGTGCCACTCATCGCTATGGACAGCGCTCCAGACCAGACTTCGTTAACGCTGCACCTCCCCGAGGCAGTTACTCGCACTCCCAAGGTCGGCACACGGCCAAGGAAGAAAAGCGCCGCCCAGTCTTCCGATGCACAGATCGAAACCAGTCCGCCCCCTGTGGGGGCCAGGAGCAAGAGCCCCGTGGCTGCGGTAAAAAAAGCAGGTCGCGCCAAGGCAACTCGCTCTGCGCCTGCGCATGCCCCTGCGAGCCAGGACAAGGGAGGCAGCGCCGAATGAGCCAAGATCACTACCAGACGTTGCTGAACCGCTGCGCCGAAATTGGCCCGCTGCCCACCATCGTCGTACATCCTTGCGAGGCGAATGCTCTGCGAGGAGCGCTGGAGGCCACCCAGGCCGGACTGATAGCCCCGATTCTGGTGGGCCCGCGTCACAAGATCGCGGCAACCGCCAGCGAGGCTGGCCTGGATATCGACGGGTTAACCGTGGAGGACGTGCCACACAGTCACGCTGCCGCCGAGCGTGGTGTTGCCCTGATCCGCGAAGGTCGTGGCGAGCTGCTGATGAAAGGCAGCCTGCATAGCGATGAACTGCTGCATGCCGTGGCCGATCGTGAAAGCGGTCTGCGCACTGAGCGGCGCCTCAGCCATGTCTTCGCCATGAGTGTGCCCAGCTACCACAAAACGCTGTTCGTTACCGACGCGGCGGTAAACATCTTTCCCGGCCTGGAGGACAAGGCTGACATCTGTCGCAATGCGATCCAGATGCTGCACGCCCTGGGCATCGACCGTCCTAAGGTAGCGCTGCTGTCGGCGGTTGAAACTGTCACGGCCAAGCTGCCTTCGACCTTGGAAGCTGCCGCACTTGTGGTCATGTCTCAGCGTGGACAGATTGATGGCGCGTTGCTCGACGGGCCACTGGCTTTCGACAACGCGATCAACGCCGACGCTGCGCGGGTCAAGGGCATTCATTCAGAAGTCGCCGGCGATCCGGACATTCTGCTGGTACCGGACATGGAAGCGGGCAACATCCTCGCCAAGCAACTGATCTATCTTGCCGGTGCCGAGGCGGCGGGTATTGTCCTCGGCGCCCGCGTACCGATCATTTTCACCAGCCGCGCCGACAGTCCACGGGCACGCATCGCCAGTAGCGGGCTGGCCGTGTTGCTCGCCCAAGCGCTGCGCACCCAACTAGGTGTGTCCATATGAGCCCCGCTCAAGACGAGCTGATCGTCACCGTCAATGCTGGCTCCTCGAGCATCAAGACTGGTCTGTTCGCCGGCCGCCAAGGCGAGGAGCAGCCACGTTTGCTGGCGCGCGGCAAGCTGGACGGCATTGGCGTGGTGCCGCGCCTCCAGATAGTCATGGCTGATGGAACAGTGGTGCGGGACGTAGCCTTTGCGCCGGAGCATGTTGCTGATATGAAGGCGGCTTTCCAGCAGGTCTACAGCGCGCTGAAGGAAGGCCTACACAATCGCCCACCTGCGCTGCTCGGCCATCGAGTGGTGCATGGTGGGATGGATTTCAGCGCCCCGGTGCGCGTGGATCCTGCCGTACTGGCGCGCCTGGAGACGCTGGAACCCCTGGCGCCGCTCCATCAACCGCACAATCTGGCGGCTATCAAGGCAGCGCTCGAGCACAATGCGCACCTACCTCAGGTTGCCTGTTTCGATACCGCGTTCCATGCCGGGCGCAGTGAAATGAGCCAGCTCTTCGGCCTGCCCTACGCGCTGTACGAACAGGGTGTTCGCCGCTACGGCTTCCATGGCTTGTCATTTGAATATGTCAGCCAGCGCCTGATCGACAGAGCTCCAGAGCTCGCTTCCGGCAAGCTGGTCATAGCCCATCTGGGCAATGGCTCCAGCCTGTGCGCCATCGAGGCCGGCCGCAGCGTCGAGGTGACCACGAGTTTCAGCGCCCTCGACGGCCTCCCCATGGGCAGCCGCTGCGGCGCCCTGGATCCCGGTGTGCTGCTGTACCTGCTGGATCAGGGTATGCAGGTTCGCGATCTAGAGACGCTGCTGTATCGGCAGTCCGGCTTGCTCGGCATATCCGGGGTTAGCAGCGACATGCGCAAACTGCGCGCCAGCGACGACCCACGCGCAGCCCTGGCCATCGACTTCTACGCCTACCGCATTGCCCAGGAAATTGGTCGGCTCGCCACATGCTTGGGTGGGCTGGACGCGCTGGTATTCACCGCCGGTATCGGTGAAAAGGATGCCGCGTTGCGTGCCCAGGTGCTGCAGCTTCTCGCGCCACTCTTTGGGCTGCGCATCGATGACGCGGCGAACCAATGCAACGCCGAGCGCATATCCACTACTGCCAGCACACGGGATGTGTGGGTCATCCCCACCGACGAAGAGAGCATCATCGCCCGTCATGCCTGGCGGGTGTATCAGGATCAACGCTTATGAGTATCAAGGAAAGCCTGTCCCTCGCTGGTAAGCGCGGTCTGGTGGTCGGCATAGCTAACCCGCATTCGATCGCCTGGGGCTGTGCTCAGGCTCTGCATGACATGGGCGCTGAGCTGGCCGTCACCTGGCTGAATGACAAAGCCAGGGTGCATGTTGAACCTCTGGCGCAACAGGTGCATGCCAGTGTGCGCATGCCCCTGGACGTGACCCGGGCCGGCGAGCTGGACGCGCTGTTCGAGCACCTCGCAGTGCAATGGGGATCGCTGGACTTTGTCGTTCACTGCCTGGCTAGCGCACCCAAGGAGGAACTCCGCGGGCGCCTACTGGATAGCTCCAGTTCCGGGTTTCTGCAGGCCGTTGATATTTCCTGTCACTCCTTTATCCGCATGGCGCGCCTGGCCGAACCGCTGATGCCCCGGGGCGGCAGTTTGGTGACCATGAGTTACCTGGGCGCTCAGGAGACGATTGAAGGCTATGCCCTGATGGGGCCGGTCAAGGCTGCTCTGGAGTCCAGTGTGCGCTACCTGGCCACAGAGCTGGGGCCACGCAACATCCGTGTGCACGCCATTTCTCCCGGCCCTATGCCGACTCGGGCGGCATCCGGGCTGAAGGACTTTGATCACTTGTTAGAATCCTCGACCAATCGCGCGCCCTTACGCCGCCTAGTCACTTTGGAGGAAGTCGGCGGCCTATGCGTCTGGCTGGTTAGCGACGCGAGCCAAGGTCAGACTGGCGGAGTCCACTTCGTTGATGGCGGCCTGAACATCCTCGGTTGATTCAAGGTGCCTTCATGCAAATCCATGCGCGCAATATTTAACTTGGCGCTCTTATCCGAGCACCACTGTTTGCCGAACTATTGGGTGCCAGCAAACTCATGGATTTGGATGCCGCCAGTAACGCCGCGGGTCTGATTGCGCTCTGCTGTATCGGTGGACCGCTCGCCAGTTACTTGATACGCCGCCACGCATTGCTGCTAATCCCGTGGGCCTGGAAGTGGTAGAGCGTGGAACTGATAGTAGGGTATGCGCCTGCGCGGGTGAACAGCACATTCGTCCGTGTCAGCAAGCAAATATCGACTCAAGCCTCTCGACGCAAGAGCACCTCATCCGAGCCCTCTGCCGGCAGCATATCCACCAGCATCCCTACAAAGCTCGAACTTATCCGGTAAATATCCCACTGCCGTTTCTCGAAGAGCGCTGGCACACCTTGAAATGAGCGATCTAGGCGTCCGCAGATCAATTTTTATTGATTCCAGTCAATGATTGGTTAGATAGCGTTCAAGGCGCGCTAAGACTGGTGCGCGAGGACAATCCGGAATCGCCCGGGGACATTGTCCCTATACGTAAAGCGCCAGAGACTTGCCCGCTGTTCCAAGGTCTTGATTAACGAGGAATGGTTAATGGGTATTGCGAGCAATCTGGGACGAATAGCACTGGCCACCGGTGGTACGGGCAGTATCGGCGCGGTGTCGGCCTCCCGCAGTTCCTTGGAGAAGGCGGGCTGGAGTTTGGCCCAACTGGATCTGATCGAAGCCAATGAATCTTTCGCCGCACAGGCCCTGGCCGAGGGCCAGGGGCTGGATTGGGATGCTGGCAAGGTCAACGTCAACAGTGGCGCCATCGCCCGTGGCCACCCAGTTGACGCCTCCGGCTGCCGCGTACTGGTAAGCCTGCTGCATGAAATGCTCAGGCGTGACGTGAAAAAGGTCTGGCTACCCTGTGTGTCGGCGGCGGCCACAGCGTGGCGCTGGCCATCGAGCGCTGAGTGACGCTTTCGCGACTCTGCCGGATGTGCCCCCCTGCACCCGCACCGCCAGGCTGGCCGTGCGGTTACGTCCCGGCATGATCGCACCGCGCTCCTCACCGGGTGCGGCTTTTGTTTTCATATTCCCGGAGACGCCATGGACAACGCACACACCTTTGCTCGCTACTGGTCGGGACAGGTGCCTTTCATCGCTAGCTTCGTCCTGCAGCAGTTGCGCTTATACGTGGCGCAGAATGTTTGGTTCAACGGACATGACCAAAGCCGGTGGTTCGATGTACCCGTCGGGGCACTGGAGCAACTGCAGGATGGCTACCAACAACAGTGGACCGAGCTGGGCCAGCAATTGCTGACCTGCCAGCCGTTCGCATTCAATGATCGTCGATTTGCCAGCGGCAACTGGAGCGAACCGTTATTTGGCTCCCTAGCTGCCTTCTACTTGTTGAACTCCGGATTTCTGCTGAAACTACTGGAGCTACTGCCCATCGATGAGGAAAAGCCGCGTCAGCGCCTTCGTTACCTTATTGAACAAGCGATCGCCGCAAGTGCCCCGAGTAATTATCTGTTGAGCAACCCCGATGCGCTTCAACGCTTAGTGGAGACGCAGGGCGCCAGCCTGCTAAATGGCCTGTTTCATCTGGCCAGTGACATGCAGGAAGGCAAGTTGCGCCAATGCGACCTGGGCGATTTCGAGGTTGGCGTGAATCTGGCTGCCACCCCTGGTGCCGTGGTACTGGAAACCCCTCTGTTCCAGCTGATCCAGTATTCGCCGCTCAGCGAAACGCAATACCAACGGCCGGTATTCATCGTCCCGCCAGCGATCAACAAGTACTACATCCTTGACCTCGGCCCCGAAAACTCTCTAATCCGCCATCTACTGGAGCAAGGACATCAAGTTTTTCTAATATCCTGGCGCAACTTCACTCAGGAACAGGCCGACATAACCTGGGAACAGATCATCCAAGACGGAGTAATCAGCGCTTTACGTACTACCAGGGCCATCAGTGGTGAGCGCCACCTGAACTGCTTAGGTTTCTGCATCGGCGGCACCATGTTGAGTTGCGCTCTAGCGGTACTGGCAGCGCGTGGAGACCACGATATTGCCAGCTTGAGCCTATTCGCCACCTTTCTCGACTACCTCGATACTGGGCCTATCAGCGTTTTCGTCGATGAGCAACTGGTGGCTTACCGCGAGCGCACTATTGGTGGCCATGGTGGCAAATGTGGTCTGTTTCGTGGCGAAGATATGGGCAATACATTCTCATTGCTGAGGCCCAACGAGCTGTGGTGGAACTACAACGTAGAGAAGTACCTCAAGGGGCAAAAACCGCCTGCACTGGATCTGCTGTTCTGGAACAACGACAGCACCAACCTGCCGGGGCCCCTGTATTGCTGGTATCTGCGCCACACCTACCTGCAGAACGACCTCAAATCGGGGGAGTTGGATCTGTGCGGCGTCAAGTTGGATCTGCGGGCCATAGACGCACCAGCCTACATCTTGGGAACCCATGACGACCACATCGTGCCCTGGAGAAGCGCCTATGCCAGCACGGAATTGCTGGGAGGTTCAAAGCGGTTTGTCCTCGGCGCCTCCGGCCACATCGCCGGGGTGATCAACCCGCCAGATAGGAACAAGCGCCATTACTGGGTCAATGAACACATAGCACCGGCAGCCGACGACTGGTTGCAGGGTGCCCACCAGCATGCCGGTAGTTGGTGGGGAGATTGGTTCGCCTGGCTGGCTGGGTATGCCGGCTCACGCCTGCCTGCTGTCACTATGCTAGGTAATGCTGAATACCCTCCGCTTGAGCATGCGCCTGGCCGCTATGTTCGGCAATAAGCTCAATTTCTATTGAATAAAAAATGATCCGGCCGGCCGCCATCGTAGCCCGGACTGGCCGGTTGTTTCTTGAGGCTTCCGACCGAGTTAGACGAGACGATTTACTTGTCGGCGCTGCTCCCATAGTGCTTATTAACTACCTATTTATCGACTCAGGGAGGGCGGGAAATTGCTAAAAACTGTAGTTGCGGACAATTATTTGTGGTGTGAGGATGTTTTGAAAAAGCCCAAACCCATGCAGCATGTAGCCGAAGCCTAATCTTCAGCTTGGTCATGGAGTTTTTATTTTAATCCATGAGTGATCTGCGAAGGTGACGTGAACGAGTTTTTGAACTGCATGGCTTGAGATTTTCTGTGGTAGGCGCATTCTGGATATTTACGCTAGAGAGAATTGAGGTGTTTATATGCTAATCATTTCTGCGTTTGAGGATCGCTCTGAGCTTGAATTTAGAAAGCCTTTTGATGTTGGGTATGATTCTGGCTCATCTGGTTTGACTATTTTTGATTGCCCATACCCTCACGCGAGCGTAGAGGGGCTTCGTAGTCGCCATGAGTGGCTTGATGGGTTTCTTACGGCTCTTTCGCAAAAGGGCGATCCAGGTTTGCTTTAGGTATGAGTTATTTTCTGGTCTACTCCTGATGGGTGAGTTTCTGTGTGAGTGTTTCGAAAACTCCCTGGTGGCATGCCGAACCATCGAAGGCAAGCCTTGTGAAAACTACTTAGCTCTTTAAAGCCAAGTAGTGTGCTTATGTGGTCTAGGGAGTAAGAGTGGTAGTTTTTTAAGTAGTGTTCGGCTAGTCTTTTTCGGGTGCTATTGAATATTTCTTTAAAGGTTTTACCCTCTTTTGCAAGTTCGCGCTGTAAGAAACGACTACTGACGTTAAGTTCTTTTGCTACAGAGTCCATGTCGCAGAGGGAGTGGCCAAGGCGCTTGATGAGCAAGCTTCGTGTGCGTTCGCTGTAATATCCGTTATTTAAAAAATATTCTTGATGTTCAGCAAGGCTGCCATGGAGTAGTGCAAGTGTTTCATTTGCAGTGCTTAGCGGCAGCGATAGCGCGTGGTTGTCAAATAAGATGCTGTTTCTATTTTTCCCAAAGTGTAGGGTGCAATCAAAAAGCCGTTGGTGCTCTGAGATGTCTTGTGGAGTGGGGTAAATGAATTCTATTTCTTGGATTTCGGGAAGTTTACCCCCAGCCATCCAGCGGCAGAGTCCGAGAGTTGATGCCAATATTGCGTCATTGAACACTCTGGATTTCTTTATTCTGTCTTCTGTGTTGTCAACGTACCACAGGCGTATGCCATTTTTTTCTTGTGTTAGGCCGATAGTGAAGCCGTTTCCGAGAAGTTTGGAAAAACGTACTAAGACCTGCAGCGCGTCTTTTAGATTGGCGCTGGAGATCATTGCATATCCTACTAATTGAAAAGCACCTGGAAGAAAGTGCTGGTAAGCTTTAAGTCCAATGTCTGGGTTGCCGCTCTCAATTTCCGCTAGCTCCATTAATCGAAGGGCGCTTGATCTTGGAATAAATTTATTTGACGATCTTAGCTCGTCGATGGTTATCCCGACTTCTTTGCAGAGTCGCTCTGTGTCGAGGTTTTCACTGCTCAGGAAACTCACCAGTTGAGCAGTTAGCCCGGCACTTATCCTACTCATTTCTCGATGCTCCTGTGTTGGGTGGAGGCTAATTCCTGCACGGATCGTCTATAGATATCTTGATGCTATCAGTATGTCTAGAGATACCTTCCAGTATGTCCATGGATACCTTCTTAAGGTGCCTGCGGACATTTTTTTTGGTGTCACAGGACATTGCTCGGGTGTCGATGGCTTGATTAGCTATTTTTTGCGGAAGTGGAGTCGAGAGGAGTGCTGATGCTAGTGGTTGGCTTCGAGTAGTAGGTTTAATTTTTAGATGGTTTTTCGATCAATTCTGGAGCTTGTAGGAGGTTTCTGTTTTTGATGGTTGGGGTTTGTTTTTATAGGTTAATATTTTAGGGGGAGTCGCATGTTTAGAGTTCTTTTTTATGTGGTTTGGGGTAAGAGATGAAAGGAGGGAAAAAAGCGCTTCCCCGTGTCAGCATAATTCTAGCCTGCATAGTGGTTGCTGCTCTTGCTTGGGTTATGTTTAGACCTAGTACTATTGGTAGAGAGTTTGCTGCTGCCAACGGGCGAATAGAAGCCACTGAAGTGGATGTAGCTACCAAATTGCCTGGTCGTGTCGCTGAAATCAACGTTGACGAAGGTGACTTCGTCAAACTCGGCGAAGTGGTCGCGCGCATGGATACTCAGGTCCTCGAGGCACAGTTGGCCCAGGCCCAGGCCGAGGTGCGTCGGGCGCAGAATGCGAAGTTCACCGCCGAGTCTTTGGTCGCCCAGCGGACGAGTGAGAAGGCCACAGCTGAGGCTGTGGTGGCGCAGCGCCAGGCTGAACTCACCGCCGCGCAGAAACGCTTCAGCCGCACTGAGCAATTAGTTCAGCGCAATGCCTTACCACAACAGCAACTCGATGATGATCGCGCCGTGATGCAGAGTGCTCAGGCGGCGCTAGCAGCCTCACGTTCGCAAGTGGTTTCGGCGCAGGCCGGCATCACTGCCGCGCGTTCCCAGGTGATCGAAGCTCAGTCGGCCATCGAAGCCGCCGCTGCGAGTACCGTGCGCCTGCAGGCGGACATCGATGACAGCCTGCTCAAGGCACCGCGCAATGGCCGCGTGCAGTACCGCGTTGCAGAGCCTGGGGAAGTGTTGGCCGCCGGCGGAAAGCTGCTCAATATGGTTGATTTGGCCGACGTCTACATGACTTTCTTCCTGCCCTCGGCGCAGGCGGGCAAGGTTGAGCTCGGTCAGGACGTACGCTTGGTGATCGACGCAGTGTCGCAGTATGTGATCCCGGCCAAGGTGTCCTACGTGGCTAGCGTTGCGCAATTCACGCCTAAGACTGTGGAGACTGCTAACGAGCGCGAGAAGCTGATGTTCCGCGTTAAGGCGCGGCTCGATCCGGATCTGCTTGCGAAGTATGCCACCTACGTAAAGACCGGCGTGCCGGGCATGGCCTACCTGCGTCTTGACCCGCAGGTCGAGTGGCCTGCCTCTCTGCAGATCAAGGTTCCGCAATGAGCGACATACAGACGGTCGCCAGCCTGGCCGGCGTCTCGCTGCGCTATGGGCAGACCCGCGCAGTGGACGACGTCACCCTGGAGATCCCGGCCAACCGTATGGTCGGCCTGATCGGCCCGGACGGTGTCGGCAAGTCCAGCCTGCTGGCACTGCTGGCCGGTGCGCGGAAGATGCAGGACGGCGAAATCCAGGTGCTCGGCGGCGACATGCGCGACGCCCGCCACCGCCGCGCCGTGTGCCCGCGCATCGCCTACATGCCACAGGGCCTGGGCAAGAACCTCTATCCGACGCTCTCGGTATTCGAGAACGTCGACTTCTTCGGCCGCCTGTTCGGCCACGACAAGGCCGAGCGCGAGCGGCGCATCGCCGATCTGCTGCACAGCACGGGATTGGCACCCTTCGCCGAGCGCCCGGCGGGCAAGCTGTCCGGTGGCATGAAGCAGAAGCTCGGGCTTTGCTGCGCGCTGATCCACGACCCGGATCTGCTGATCCTCGACGAGCCCACCACCGGCGTCGATCCGCTGTCTCGTAACCAGTTCTGGGAGCTGATCGCGCGCATTCGCGCAGGCCGCGAGGGCATGAGCGTGCTGGTGGCCACCGCTTACATGGAGGAAGCCGAGCGCTTTGACTGGTTGGTGGCGATGGACGATGGCAAGGTGCTGGCCACCGGTACGCCTGCCGAACTGCGCGAGCGTACAAATAGGCAAAGCCTGGAGGCGGCCTTCATCGCGTTGCTACCCGAGAGCAAGCGTGCTGGCCACCACGCGCTGGTGATCCCTCCGCGTTCGCAAAGCGAGGGCGCGCTGCAGATCGCTATCGAGGCCGAGGGACTGACCTGCCGCTTTGGCGATTTCGTCGCTGTGGACCATGTAAGCTTCCGTATTGAGCGCGGGGAAATCTTCGGCTTCCTAGGCTCCAATGGCTGCGGCAAGTCCACAACCATGAAGATGCTCACCGGCTTGCTGCCGGCCAGCGAAGGCACCTGCGCACTGTTCGGCCAGCCGGTGGACGCCAACGACATGGAGACCCGCCGGCGAGTCGGCTACATGTCCCAGGCCTTCTCGCTGTACGCCGAGCTGACGGTGCTGCAGAACCTCGAGCTGCACGCCAAATTGTTCCACCTGCCGCCCGCCGAGATCGGCTCACGGGTGGAGGAAATGCTTGAGCGCTTCGACCTGGACAAAGTCAGGGACGAGCTGCCCGACAGCCTACCGTTGGGTATCCGCCAGCGTCTATCGCTGGCCGTGGCGGTTATCCACAAGCCGGAAATCCTCATCCTCGACGAGCCGACCTCGGGCGTCGACCCGGTGGCCCGCGACGGCTTCTGGCAACTGATGGTTGAGCTGTCGCGGCGCGACGGGGTGACCATCTTCATCTCCACCCACTTCATGAACGAGGCGCAGCGCTGCGACCGCATATCGCTGATGCACGCCGGCAAGGTGCTCGACAGCGACACCCCGCAGGGCTTAATCGACAAGCGCGGTCTGCCCACTCTGGAAGCGACCTTCATCGCCTACCTGGAGGAGGCGGCCGGTAGCACGCCGGTACCGGGCGCCGCTCCAGCTCCGGAGAAAGTCACTGCCCCGGATCGCTACAAGGGCAGCGACCGCTTCAGTTGGCTGCGTCTATTCAGCTACGCGCGCCGCGAGGCGATGGAGTTACGCCGTGACCCGATCCGCTTGACTCTGGCGCTACTGGGTACCGCGCTACTGATGTTCATCATCGGATACGGCATTAACGTGGACGTGGAGAATCTTTCCTTTGCTGTGCTCGATCGCGATCAAACTACCACTAGTCAAAACTATGTTCTCAATATTTCAGGCTCACGTTACTTCATCGAGCACTCTCCCATCGAAAATCCCGATGAACTCGATCAGCGGTTACGAAGTGGGGAGTTGAGTTTAGCGTTAGAGATTCCACCAAACTTCGGTCGTGACTTTAAGCGTGGTTTTTCCCCAATTATCGGAGTCTGGATTGATGGAGCTATGCCAACCCGGGCCACTACGGTCCAGGGCTACATTCAGTGGATGCATTTAAGTTACTTGGCTGAATCAGCGCGTGAGAGTGGCAATGCCGAAGCTAGTTCGGTTGCTAGTACTGAGGTGCGCTATCGCTATAACCCAGACGTAGAAAGCCTTAAAGCCATGGTTCCTGCAGTAATCCCACTGCTGCTGATCATGATCCCGGCGATGCTCACTGCTCTAGGCGTGGTGCGCGAGAAGGAGCTTGGCTCGATCACCAATCTCTATGTCACGCCAGTGACGCGCCTAGAGTTTCTTCTCGGAAAGCAGCTGCCCTATATCGGTATGGGCATGATCAACTTCCTGCTGATGCTGGCCATGGCCGTGCTGTTGTTCCAGGTTCCGCTCAAGGGGAGTTTCTTTGCGCTGCTGGTTGGCGCCTTCCTTTACGTGGTGACTAGCACGGGTCTGGGTCTGCTACTGTCGACCTTCATGAAGAGCCAGATCGCCGCAGTGTTTGGCACCGCCATCGCTACTATGATCCCGGCCATCCAGTTTGCCGGTCTGATACACCCTGTGTCCTCGTTAGAGGGCGTCGCTGCCTTAATTGGCAGACTCTACCCGACCTCGCACTTCCTGATTATTAGCCGTGGGGCTTTCTCAAAGGCACTGGGAGTCGCTGATCTATGGGTTTATTACTTGCCTTTGGTGGTGATGGCAGTGGTACTGACCTTGCTTAGCGTGTACTTCCTTAAGAAACAGGAAGATTGAGCCATGAAGAAGATTGAAAATATATTTAATCTTGGTGTTAAGGAGTTTCGTAGTCTGGGTCGAGACTATGCAATGTTGACCCTTATTGCTTGGGCTTTTTCTTTTGGGGTTTACAGTTCGGCAACGGGGGTCCCTGAAACGCTGCATAACGCATCTATTGCAGTAGTCGATGAAGATCAATCTCAATTGTCTAAGCAAATAATTAGGTCCTTTCAAATCCCTTATTTTCGGGCTCCCTCCGAAATTAATCAGGCTGAAATGGATCACGGGATGGATACAGAGCTGTATAGCTTTACACTTGATATTCCTCCTGATTTTCAGCGAGATGTGCTGGCGCGGCGAAACCCGAAAATTCAGTTGAATGTTGATGCTACTCAGACGGTTCAGGCGTTCTCTGGGGCGGGTTACATACAGAATATTGTTGATACCGAAGTTAGGGAATTCATTAATCGATATCGTGGTGATCCGTCGATGTCGGCAAGGCTGGCTGTGCGAGCGGAGTTTAACCCTAATTTAACTCAGGCGTGGTTTGGTGCGGTTATGGAAGTGGTAAATCAGATTACCATGCTATCCATAATTCTCACGGGGGCCGCGCTTATTCGGGAACGTGAGCACGGAACGGTTGAGCATCTATTGGTAATGCCATTGACTGCATTCGAGATTATGCTGGCAAAGATTTGGTCAATGGGGCTTGTGGTTCTAATAGCTGCAGCCGCTTCTTTGCTTCTCGTTGTGCATTCTTGGATTGGCGTTCCGCTCAATGGTTCGGTTTGGTTGTTTTTGATAGGTGCAGCTATACATCTTTTTGCGACTACTTCAATGGGGGTTTTTTTAGGGACTGTCGCGCGATCTATGCCGCAGTTGGGGTTGTTGGTTATAATTATACTTATTCCGTTGCAGATATTGTCGGGAGGGACGACGCCCAGGGAGAGTATGCCTGATTTGGTTCAGAATATAATGCTATTGGCCCCAACAACACATTTTGTCTCGCTGGCCCAGGCAGTTCTGTTTCGTGGGGCGGGGATTTCGATAGTATGGGGGCAGTTGGTACTTGTGTTCGCTATTGGTCTTCTCTTTTTCCTCTCTGCACTTTGGCGGTTCCGCAAGACTATTGGGCAAATGGCCTGATTTCTGGTAGAGGTGGAAGCTCTTCATTTTGATTGCATTTTATAGTTTCATGCTTTAGCTAAACTAGAATGCTCGTGAGATTTCAAGAGGTTGTAATGGAAGGGCTCAGTGAGGACCAGTTGAGGATTCTTCAGGTGCTTTACTTTGATGGAGGGTGGGTGCGGTCTAGTGGCTTGGGTATATGGCTTCAGTGCTCTCCGGCTAGTTATTTTCCGGATCTGCTGGCTCGCGGGCTTGTTGAACGTCGGCAACATGTATCTAGTACACGCTTCATGAGGAATAATAATAGAAACTCCCTTGAATATAAGTTGTCAAGAGAAGGGGCTTTGCTTGTTGAATCTATTTTAAGGGCTGGTTAGTTTTGGGTTTTTGGGATCGATAGCTGAATGCTAGCTGTTGGGGGAGGATTCGAAGTTTATAACGTTTTAGGTGCTGGAGCTCCTTTTGAGTGTGTAATTTTCTCACTATTGTAGAGCTAACTTTTTATCTTGATGATGCAATAGAAGAGGAGGGCGTCCAGAAAACTTCTTCTTGGTTTGATGGATTTCAAACCTCCAGTCATTGAAAGCACCCGCCTGAGGCGCCATTATTAGGTGCGGTAAGGCTGTAAAATGGGGTTGCTATAGCTATCTCGTCCAAGTGGGTAGTCAGACCTGAGGGATGAGGTGACTAGTATGCCAGATGACTGGTGTCAATCGAGTAGTGAAGGACTCACGCGAGATACCGACATGGAAGAGAGTACTCAGCAGCTTAGCGAACGTTATATCTCCTCCCGCAGCCAGCATCCGGCGTGGCTGCTTTTGGCATCCCGACGGGCGCCTTTGGTCATTAGCTGTCTGCGCGCTCTATTCGAGAAGGCTAACGATGGAATCGTTGTAGAGGATGCTTTGCAAGGCTTGTCAGAGCTGTTGTCCAGCTATGCAAGCCAAGAGCTTTTCGAGATAGATGGTGACAACGTCCAGCTCCAGGCGGGGCGCGAGTTGCGGGAATGGATCAAGCGGCGACTGATCGTCGAGCGTGAAGGCAGAGTTTATGCAACCGATGCTCTGGAGGTCGCAATTCAGTTTGTAGAGTCGCTCGACAGCCGAATGATGACGTCTACAGCCTCACGATTATCCGTCGTACAGCGCGAAATAGAGAATCTTGAGACCAATCTGAACCCCAGCCCTGCTGGCCGCATCGCTAGCCTACGTCGTCGAATTCACGATCTTGAGCTTGAGCTGAAGCAAGTTGAAGCAGGCCACATTGTCGTTCTTGATGAGGCCCAGGCTATCGAGGGGATTCGAGAGGTATACAGCCTGGCGACCAGCTTGCGAGCTGATTTCAGGAGGGTCGAGGACTCTTGGCGCGACGCAGATAGAGCGCTTCGCCAATCCATCATTAGCGAGCAGTACCACCGTGGCGACATAGTCGATCTGCTGCTCGATGGACAAGACTCGCTATTGAGCACACCTGAAGGGCGGGTGTTCGATAGCTTCCAACAGCAGCTGCGACAGTCCATTGAGCTGGACGATATGCGTGTGCGCGTCCGAACGATTCTTAGGCATCCTGCCGCTTCCAAAGCGCTCCAGCGTAGCCAGCAGAGAGAAATGCGATGGTTAGTTCTGAGACTGGTTCAGGAGTCTCAGTCGGTGCTCCAGGCACGAGCGCGCAGCGAGAGGGACGTCAAAGGTTTCATGAAGACCGGGCTTGCCCTTGAGCACCATCGCGTTGGCCAACTGCTCCACGACATTTTCAATGCTGCGCTGGGGTTGGATTGGCAGCGCCAAAGCCAGCGTCGAAAAGCTGTGCCACTGCCTCCCATTGGAATTCCGATCTCGGGCATCCCGTCCGTCGAGCGCTTGCGGTTTAAGGACGTCAGTACGGGCGCGGATGCAGAGCTGAATCTCGATGTTGTCTCCGCCGGGTTAGACGAGATTGATGCGGACTTTTGGGATGCGTTTGATGGGTTGGATCGAAATGCGCTCATCCGCGAAACCCTGTCGGTCTTGGCTCAACACGGAAAGCCGTTAAGTCTTGGAGAACTAGCAGCTTTGCTACCGCCTACACATGACCTGGAGACATTTTCTCTTTGGTTAGGGATGGCCCGTGAGGCTGGTCTCCATGTGTACGAGGATGAGGCCGAGAGCGTGGAGTTGGTTGACTCAGACCAGCAGCGTTGGCGGTTCCATCTTCCTCTCGTCGGTATGGATAGCGTTGCACTCAAGGATATTGATTGGGAGTTGTGAGCATGGCGGGAATTTTCGATCAGTTGGCACATTCGGCAGGGGATGATCAGCGGCTGGCAGAGCTGCCTGCTGATGAGTCAGAACAGGCGGCGCCCCCTGGGTCTCACGAGCCATCCGACGATAGTGGTCGTACTCATGGTCGCATTAGAGAGACCGTGCAGGAGCTTCTTAAGTACGGCTTGCTGGAGGACAGTCATAAACCCAACCTCTATCGCTTAGCCGTCACTCACGTCGCTGAAATTGCGAGCGTCCTTGAACCCCTCGATTTGGGCGTCAGTATCGACGAGATAAGAGGGCTTGCCTTTGTGACAGTCCGGCAGGACGTACGCGCTGAGCCAGATGAGTGGTCGCACCCACTCGTGCGAAGGCAGCGCCTGAACCTGGAGCAATCCCTCCTCATCGCGATACTGCGTCAGCACTTCATTGTGTCAGAGCAGGAAAGTGGTATCGGGACGACTGTTGCACAGGTCGCAGTGGACGATTTGATCCCGCAGATACAGGTCTACCTTGGCGATTTGGGTAGCGATGCAAAAGAGCGCAACCGCGTTCTCACGCTACTCGACCAGTTGAAAGGACATGGTTTGGTGTCCACTCCGGATGCGCATGACAACATCATCATTCGCCCGATCATTGCCCACTTGGCAAACCCTGAGAACCTGCAGGCTCTGCTAGCTTGGATTCAGGACCAGCAGCGACTGGAAAGTGGCCCCATCGACGCGGCCATGGAGGGTGAAGAGTGAAGCAGGAAGCTTTTGGGCGGGATAGCGAAACCTTCGTTCTCACCTCAGTTGAGATGTTTAACTGGGGGGGCTTTCAAAGGCTTCATCGGGCGCCGATTGACGGCGCTGGGACAGCTGTCATTGGTCCGACAGGGAGCGGCAAGACTACCCTCGTCGATGCGCTTATGACCCTCATCTGCGCGAGCCCGCGGTACAACCTGGCATCCACCGGTGGTCACGACAGCGACAGGGATCTTGCTTCGTATGTTCGTGGTGTAACCGGTCCAGGAGACGGGAGCGCTGGGCAATCCCACATCGCCCGTTCTGGCAAGACGGTTACAGGAATCTCCGCGACGCTCCACCGTGAGTCGGGGATGGTTCGGCTTGGTGCGTTGCTCTGGTTTGAGGGCACCAGCTCATCTGCTGCAGACATGAAGAAGCTCTGGATATTCAGTACCTCTTCTGACCATACGCTTGAACACTGGTTGAGTGTTCAGCACGAGGGCGGGATGGCTGCGTTGAATAAGATGGGGAGCTCGGAAGCTGGGATCTGGACGTATCAAAGCAAAAAACAGTACCTCGCCCGGCTACGTGATTTCTTCGAGGTCGGAGAGAACGCGTTCAACCTTCTGAATCGAGCCTCAGGACTGAAGCAGCTCAATAGCATTGACGAGATTTTTCGTGAGCTGGTGCTAGATGATCGTGCGGCCTTTGATCGTGCTGCAGAGGTGGCTGACAGCTTTGATGATCTCACTGAAATCCATCGTGAGTTGGATGTTGCGCGCCGGCAGCAGCGTACGTTGGAGCCCATAGCTGAACTGTGGTCGCGCTACCAATCGTTGGAAAGCCAAGCAAGCGAGAAGGCAGCCTTAGAGCGACTTGTACCAGTTTGGTATGCGGAGCAGGGGCACCGCTTGTGGCTGGCGGAAACGGAGCGTCTGCGTCTTGAGTCTCGGCAGGCCGAGGTGGAGGTGGCATCTGCCCACGAGCTGCTCGAGGCGCAAAGGCAGCGCACTGATGAGTTGCGACAGCTCTATCTCCTGAAGGGCGGCACCAACATTGATCAGCTGAGAGCCCGCGTGAATGATTGGAGCAAAATTGCTTCGAAGCGTGCGTTCGACTCAAAGCAGTATCAGTCGCTGGCTAGGAACCTTGGTCTTTCAGATGAGCTCGATTTGTTGGTGTTGCAGGAGAACCAAGCTACGGCAGAGTCGCGCCTTGTCGTTCTGAGGTCCGACCTAGAGCAAGCCAAGCTGACGTCCTTCCAGTTGGGTGTCGCAGAGAGTGAGCAGTCGAATTTACTTGCGAGGCTAAAAACTGAGCGGCAAGAGGTTGAGCGCCGGCCGAGCTCAAATTTGCGTCCGGATTTCCAAAGCCTTCGCTCTGATTTAGCCGCAGAGCTCGGCCTTGACGACAGCGCACTGCCGTTTGTGGCAGAGCTCGTCCAGGTCAAAAGCGAAGAGCATCGTTGGAGAGGAGCCATCGAGCGGGCAATTGGTGGCCACCGACTGCGGATTCTGGTTCCTCCGCAGTCCATCGAGCATGCCCTTCGTTGGATCAATAACCGGCATAACCGACTGCACGTTCGCATGCTGGAGGTGAAGCGCCCCGAGTCACCAGCAGTCTTCATGCCGGATGGCTTTACTCGAAAACTCACATACAAGGATCATCCCTACCGCGAGGCACTTAAGGCACTTCTTGCCGAGAATGACCGGCACTGCGTCGACAGCCCAGAGGTGCTGAGATCTACTCCTCATGCGATGACTGCTGAAGGTCTCATGTCGGGTAAGGCCCGCTTCTACGACAAGCAGGATCAGTTGCGATTAGAGGATGACTGGCTCACGGGCTTCGACAACCGCGACCGTCTGGCCCAGTTGGCTAGTCGAATTCAGGAGGTCAGTGGCCGGCAAGTGCTCGCTGCTCAAGAGCTCAAGAATGCTTTAGCAGCGGTTAGCTTGCTTGAGGGCCAAATTCGGGCTTTCGAGCAAATCAGCCATGTCGATTTCGCGGACATTGACCTGCCTGGAGCGCAGAAGCAGCTCGACGAGCTGAATCAGGGAATCCAGGAATTGCTCCGACCCGATACTGATCTTGCGGCAGCAAAGCAGGTCGCAGACCAGGCGGCGGAGCTGGTCGGCACGCTAGACAAACAACATCAACAGGCGATCGCAAAGAAAGCTCTGGTAGATACTCGCTTCGAGCACGCGGCAACGAGCACACGCAAAGCGTTTAGCCGGTCGGAAGTGGGTATGAGCGACCAGGAGCGTGAGCTAGCGATTAGGTATTTTCCAGAGGTCGCTCCGAAGTATTTGGCAGAGATTGGCGAACTTGAATTGCAGTTCACTCGGAGCCTGCAGGGTGAGATCAGCGGCCTCAAGGACAGGCTCAGTAAGCTTCAAACCGAGCTCGCAAAGAAAATGTCGGATGCGATGAAAGAAGACACTGGGGCTCTGGTAGACGCAGGCCGAGAGCTCGAGGACGTGCACAAATACCTGGATCGGTTGAGGGTGCTCACTGAAGAGGCCTTGCCAGAGAAGCTGAAGCGATTCCGGGACTACCTGAACCGCTCCTCCGACGATGGTGTCACTCAATTGTTGAGCTACATCGAGCAGCAGGTAGCTCTAATCGAGGAGCGACTGGACGATCTGAACAGTACGATGTGTCGGGTCGACTTCCAGGCGGGGCGATATCTAAGGCTGATCGCAAACAAGGTGTCGCACGACAGCATTCGCGCGTTGCAGCGTGCGCAACGTGCCCTCAATTCGGCGAGGTTCATTGAGGACGAAGGGGAGAGCCACTACAAGGCCCTTCGGGAGCTGGTGGACATTCTGCGTGAAGCTTGTGAGCGAAATCGGACTCAGGCCGCTCGCACACTCCTGGATCCTCGCTTCCGGTTGGAGTTCGCGGTCTCGGTGATCGATCGGGATACAGGCAATACAATTGAAACCCGGACGGGCTCACAAGGTGGGAGTGGTGGCGAGAAAGAAATCATCGCCTCTCATGTCCTAACGGCATCGCTGAGCTATGCCTTGTGCCCAGACGGTAGCAGCAGGCCACTCTTTGGTTCCATCATCTTGGACGAAGCCTTCTCCCGAAGCTCTCATGCGGTAGCGGCTCGAATCATCGGGGCTCTCCGGGAGTTCGGTTTGCATGCCATCTTCATCACTCCAAACAAGGAAATGCGGCTGCTGCGCCACCACACTCGATCAGCGGTCGTAGTGCACCGAAGAGGTATGGATTCCAGTTTGGTTTCACTCAGTTGGGAAGCCTTGGATGAGCACTATCAGCAGCGAATGAAGGTGCAGAGTGAAGCCACCACTTGAGATCAGCCGAAAGCTAGCTCGTCAGTGGTATCACGCAGAGACACGAAGCAAGCGGCTTCTTGGCCTAGCTGAGTGGCCGCTCTGCATGCGAATAGGGGTTCCAACCGCCAGAGAGTTTTCGCAGGACCCCGGCGCTGTGCAGCGCCATGCCGAGCTCTGGAAGACGGTAGCAATCGGTTCGGTGAATTGGGAGCCAGTCAGCTATCGCGCTGGTGCTGAACCAATTCTTCTTCCTTTGCAGTGGTGTTTACGCACTCCATCGGAATGGATCGCTGCAACAATGGACGCCGAGGTTTGTACGGAATATGCAGACCTCGAGCATATCGTTGAGAGCGTAGATGTGGCTTTCAGAGCGCTGCTTGTTGCTCAGCGCAGCCTCTGGATAAATAAAAAGCCAGAGGAGGTCATCGCAGCTGCAAATTTGGCCCAGCGTCTCCAGCCAGGATGCGCTATGGGGCGGCCCCTGCGCTTGTTGGCCGAGCATGGGGTGGATACGAAGTTCTTCGAGCGTAATGCTGTACTGCTCACTCGACTTTTGGATGAGCGATTCCAGGGTGAACCTTCTGAGTTGGGCTTATCTACATTCCTCGACGCTCTTGAGGAAAATGAGCATTGGGTCCTCGTAGCGCCTTTGTGCGATGGGCTACTTCCATTCAAGAAGCTCCGGCTCACAACCACGCAGCTAAAAGAGTCTCGGCTGCCTGGTTCTCGGCTCATTGTCGTTGAGAACGAAAAGTGCCTTCATCAACTACCTGCTCTCGATGACACGGTCGCGGTTCTTGGATGTGGTCTCGATCTGCAGTGGATGGCGGCACCCTGGTTACGGGAAAAGCAGCTAGCTTATTGGGGGGACATAGATAGCTGGGGCTTTAAAATGCTCAGTAGTGTCCGAGAACTTTGTCCCGATGTTTCTGCTCTTCTCATGTCAAGAAATGTGTATGAGCTATACGCCCCAGGGTCTGCAGTCGAAGAGCCCGTAACGGCTCAGGCATGCCCTCCGTCCGGACTTTGTAGTGAGGAAAAGGATCTTTACTCGCACTTATTAGGGCAAAAAAAGGGCCGGTTGGAACAGGAGTACTTGCCTTCAGCCGCTGTAGAGGCGGCAATAGGCCACTGGAGAGATAGGTCCGCGAATGACGTATAGCGGGTGCCCATGACATCGAGCTGGACGTTGACGTTAGGGGATGCCCGGACAAGGGCATTCAAATATCTGCCCGGGCGATGCCAAATGCCAGGCTCACACCGTTGATGAGGGGCTCCTGATCGAGGCTTCGCTCGCCCAGATGGTCGCTAATGGCAGCAATGGCTGCATCGACTTACTTTACTGTAGCGTAGCGCCCTAAGCATAGGCAGACACTGCACTGGGATCGCTCATCACCGAGTCCAAGCGCTAGTAACACATGGGGAACGACGCTGTTTGCGGGGCTGCAGGCCGGGGTGGACCACAGCGCTAAGCTGCCGGCTAGTTCGGTGATGTCGAATCCCACTTGGTCTGCCACAGGGTAAGTGTGTGGGGGATACGTTGTGCCATAGGGCTGCCGTAACACGGAACGGCTGTTACCCGCCAGTTTCTAGGGGATTTTTGTGTAGGTCGGTTAGGTATAGATTTTTACATCGCGCCCAGTGAAAATTTGACGAAAGCAAGCGCACATAACTTTCTCCTGGCTGTGAGGCAAGCCTTTCCCGAGTAGTGTTCATCGGATGTAGCTTGCTGACGGTTTTTTTTCGGGTTACTGTATCCACACGATGTCCGGCTAAATTATAAAGGAAAATAAAATGTCTAAACTTGCCGAGTTCCGTGCTGCGGAAAAAGCACTTCAAGAGCAACTTGCCTACCTCGATTCGTTCAAGAACGACGCCGGCCTCAAGCGTGAGATCAAATTTGAGGAAGAGCTCAAGTCTCTGATGAAGGAGTACGACAAGAGCCTGCGCGATATCGTATCTATCTTGGATCCTGATTCTCGCTCCGGTGTCGGCAAGCTGCAGGCCCGAGGAGCTAGCTCTCAGCGCAAGGCGCGTGCCGTCAAGGTCTACAAAAATCCGAATAATGGAGAGGTTGTTGAGACCAAAGGCGGGAACCACAAGGTGCTGAAAGCTTGGAAGGTAGAGTTTGGCAATGACGTTGTAGAGTCTTGGTTGCAGAATTAATAAAAAGGCCGCGAAAGCGGCCTTTTTTATTTCCCTTCGAGCACCTCTTATTAGCTGAATGCCACGTAGGCTGCAGTCAGCTGCGCTGTAAATTCGGCGATCCCTCATTTCTAATTGGAAATTTTTGCGGAGAAGCTTCTCGCCTAGCTCATCGGGTTTTCAAGTGAGCCAGGCGAGAAGGGGGCATATGGGGCTCCAAGGTGCGAGTATGGATCTGCGGGCTCCAGAGGGGGCTTTCCCCACTCTCTGGTATGGGGCCGGTTGCTTGCCTACGACCTCAATGACTGATAAGCGCCTTCGGAATCCGCGGTGTCATTCGGGGGCTGCGCGCCAAAGGCCGGCATCTCCCTGCGCCTCTCCACCGCAAACTGCCGTAGATCGCTTCAGAAGACTCTGGCAGCGGCCAACAACCGGTGGTTGAGATAGTCGCACGCACTTACGGGGCCCGATTCCAAATGTGATTCTGACGTGAGCCCTTCGCTGTTTTCACTCAGCCTGGGTCGGTAGCAGCCTCGCCAAAGGCCGCTACTGGCCAGAGCTTCCGGTCGGTCGCCCCAGTGTGTCGGTCAACTCCGATGTAAATGTCCGGTCACGTCGAATGCAAATGAATGGTCAGGTCAATACAATATCCATCACGCATTCAAGCCTAGCTGGGCGTTGATCAGAAAACGGATGCATGAGTGCGACATTCATCAGCAGACTGTACCCATCAACAATTGCCTGTAGGATGAAACATGGAAACGCGGCTGCAAACGTTACAAACGTATTAAAATCGCCAGCACTTATGATTGAGCGGGGCGAATTTTACTGAGATACTCAGTCACTAACATGCGTAATGAAGTGAATCTC